>CANFED010000021.1 GCA_947445995.1 Oxalobacteraceae bacterium
GTCGGCACGCTGGTATTGCCAGGCTTGTCCCAGATGCCATAGACCGACTGCTTGAGCGGCGAAGACAAGTCAGCGGATGTCAGCAGTTGGCCGGTACCAAACAGGACAAACTGGCCCAACATCCTCGGATAGCCCGGATGTAGCGTCACCACGGGCGGCGTCGTGATCGGCTGCACATTCCCGCTCGCATCACGGGCCTTGAACAGCAAACGCGCCGACCATTTAAGAGGATCGATGTCAGCAACATCAATGGACCACAGGTTGCCCTGCAAGTCCCCGGCATAAATCTGCGTAATCGCCACCCCCTGCAGACCATCCGAGTTACCTGGTGCGACCGTCGACAATCCCTGCGGCAGATTGATGTCACAGGCACCCGGCACTGCGGCACACAAATCGATTTTACGAAGAGTCTGGCCGGTCCTGGGATTGACCGCGTAGAGCACCGATGTATTGTTGGGACTGTTGTACCCGTTACCGAAAAAGACCGCAAAACCGGGCGTCGTCCCAATCGGCGCGATCTGTGGCTCGCTATACGACAAGCCCATATCTGCATCGGCGAACTCCCACAGCACGGCACTGGAGACGGCCGCCTCGCTGGTCAGAGTTTGCGGGTCGGTGACATCGATGGCATAGATACTTTTGCCGCCACCGCCCTCCCCGCCGACCAGCAAAGTGTGCCAGCTCGCATCGGCAAACTGGACATCACCGATCTGCGGCGATCCATCGACGTAGAACAAATGGCTCTGGCTATAGAGCGGCTCGGTCAATTTTCTCAGGTTGGCCACGACCGCATTGGGAATGAAGGCAAACTGCTCGATACCCGTCGCGGCATTGATTGCATGCAGCATGCCGTCATTGGCACCGGCATACAGCATCGGTTGACGGTTTGCCTTCGCCTTGGCAAAGGTCCGGTAACTATCAGAAAAATACGCAGCCGATGGCGCGCCCACAAAAGCCGGTTGGCTGTTGGCAATATCGCCCAGCAAATGGGAGCGATTGCGGAACGCACCGCCATTGCGCTTTTCGAGCAGCGCATTGCCACGCAGGTAGTCGACGCGTGCCGAACCGAGCACATCGGCAGGCTGCAGCAAAGCCTGCTGCGCAGCAGTGAGCGCACTCCACCGCAATGGCACTGCCCCACCAGCGCCACTGTTGATGGCAGGATTCCAGATGGCGATGCGCCGATCCGACGACCAGCCCGTCCCGCTAGCCTTGGTGTCCAGGAGTGCTTGCGCTGACCACAGCGTGGCACCAGTCGGGAGGCCGGTCGCCGGATCGATGGCTTTTTCAAAAACCTCCCCTGTCCAGTCCTGATAAGGCGTGTCGTTCGAATTGAAACTGGCCTGGTATTCGACGCTGCCTGCTTGCAACCGGGATGAATTGACGGCTGCCGAGGTGGTGGACAACGCACCGCTCTGTACCGAAACAAGAATACTGTTGAGACCATCAACGAGCGCTGCCGGACTGCTGGCCGGATAGTAATTGGCCGTGCCGCCGGCAATCGCCATCGCCTGCAAGGTCGCTGCGGCCTGAGGATTGACGCTTGGATCGACGCCCGCTCCAAGGCCAATGACATAGGTGTTGATCCCGGACGCCTTGAGTTTGGCCAGATTGACGATCGTGTCGATGAGTGCGGTGTCGTTGGTGGCATTGAGCGAACCATCTGCCTTGAAACTCGCGGTCAGGCCATAACCGGTCGCCGCTGCACTGCCCAGTGGCGGCCAGTATTTCCCGGCAAGGTCCTGGGTGGGCAAGCCATCCGAAATCAGTACGACATATTGTTTTGGCGCGCAATTGCCGCTGCCGAGTACGGACGCCAGAGTGCTCTGCGCTTTGGCCAGTAAGCCGGCGGTGGGTGCCTGTCCGGCGACCGCCTTGATTTCGGTGCTCTGCAGCGTATTGGTTTCGGGTGCCAGTGGTGCCAGGAAGGCGTTGACGGCAGCCGCCACCGAACTGGCAGTCGGTAACGTACCGGCGGAGGTCATCGGCACCAGCACATTGCCGGAAGCGGCGGCCTGGCTGCCGCCGTAACCGAAGCCGCGCTGCGCGTACATGACTTGCGGCGAATAGGGAACGTAACCGGCGTTGGTCGGGCCGGTCGCCCGGTTAGCGCTCGGGACGCTATTCGGATACGTGATCAGGATCGATCCGTTGTTGTAATTGGCCAGCGAATAGCTCGGCGGATACGGTGTCGCCGGGCTGGTATTGCCATAGTTGACATAGACCCCAGGCTGGCCGCTGGCGTACAGCACGTCGTTGATGTTGGCATCGTCGCTGGATGCGCCTATCTGCAGGTAGGCCGAGCCCGATACCGCCAGCGCCGCATACAGCCCCTTGCCGGCAATCTCGGCGCAATTGGCCTTGATCGTACTGGTGGCCAGTGCATAGCTCAGGCAGGGATTGGCCACGTAGCGATTGCCGGCCAGCTTGACGTTGGTGAAGACAAAGCCGCTGCCGACCGGCGACATGTAATACACCCAGGTTGTGTACAGGCTGGTGCCGCTGGTGCTGTAGGTTTCCAGTGCAAAGTCGGTATTTTGCATGTAGGCCTGCACGATCGCCTTGATGCCGGCCTTGGCAACATTCAGGCGACTGGCACCATTGTCGAATAGCGTGCCACCGCTGCTGACCGTGTAAGGCGCATTACCTGAGGCATCTGCCGCCTGCAGCGGCGGTACAAAGCCGGTTGGCACCGCATAGCTTGCCGGCGAGCTTGATGCACTCAGCGAAGCAACTCCGCTGGCCAGCATGCCGGACCCGGTCATGATGGCACCACTGAGCGTGCCATCCATCGATTCCGAATTCCCTAACGCGATCAGCACCTGCGGATGAACCGGACTGGCCACCGTCAGCGGCACTTGAGAAATCGCCAGCGTCACACCCGACCCGGCCCGCGCCGACCTGGGGACGGTGGTCGAGGAAGTCGCCAGCACGACGAGAGCTAAGCTAATGGCGATGGTGCAAACACGGGTGAGGTTCATGATGGTCTTTCGCTGGCTATCCGTTACTCTTGCAATTGCACGGTGCTTTGCAGCAGCACCGGTGCACCGCCACTGGGTCCGACCGCACGTGCCGTGATGCGGAACACACGGGTCACTCTTTTCAGGCTCTGTCCGGGTCGGACAAATGACGGCAGCAATTCGATGATGTACGCCCCCGGCACCGCCGATTTACCCTGAAAACTCGGGATCGCCGCGCCGGCAATGCTCCAGTCGATAGTGGTCCAGACGGGTGCTACGGCCGGGTCGAACAGATACAGCCCGTTATCACCCGCAAGGAAGTTTGCGTAAGCGTAATCGCCGGCGATCAGCTTGGTCTGTGCCTGGTTCAACACGCCTTCGGCCGTCTGGAACGAAATCTGCGCGTCGGCGCTGTTGGTCGCGATACGCGTTTGCGTGGTATTGAGCGACACCGTACCCAGCCCGAGGATGGTCAGCAACAGCACCAGGATGACCGTGATGATCAGCACCGAGCCACGCTGCTGGCGACGTGACGCTAATGGCAGCGGGCTCATGCGGCATTCCTCATGTTGATGGTCATTTCGAAGACATGGCGCAAGCGGCCATCTGACGGCACCGTGATCGTGGTGCCCAGCACGCTGAACTGACGCGAGGTGGTCGAACCCGTCGCGCCGGAGCCCACCTGTCCCTGCACCAGAAAGCCAAGTCGTACCGCGACAATTTGCGACCAGTCGGTCACCGCGCCAGCCGCCACATAGCGATTGACGATACCTCCGGTGCCGAGACCGTACAGAACCTGCATGGATTCGACGCCCGGCACCAGCGGTTGCACGTCCCACACGCCGGCGCTATAGATCGCGCGCATCAGCACGCTTTGATCACCCTGCCCCTGCGCCACAAAAAAGGCCGTTTGCTGTAGCGGGACGAATTGCGCCCCCGACGGATAATTCACCGCCAGCGCATCGGCACGATTGGCCAGCGCACCGCTACCCAACGCATGACTGATGGTGCCGGGCGCACCTTGGGTCACCGACGTAAGCTGAAAAATGCTCGCCTTCAGGCAATCCGAGACGATGCCGAACTGGCCTGTCGCCAGACCGGTGGTATTTTGCAGCGTCATCGTGGCACTGCCAGACGGGATGCTGATCACGCCGACCGGGCTGCTGTTCGGCGCGGCACCCAGCATCACCAGTACATCGCTGCCGGTTGATATCTTGCCGGTCAGCGTGGATTCGAGTGAAGGAGACCAGTCACCGGCGCTGGGTTCGTTGGCAGCATTGGCTTGCGCGATCGTCAATGCACTGCCGCTGCCAGCCGTACCGGCGGCATCGTAGCCGACGATCATGCTGGCCAAAGCACCCTGCGTTCCCAGCGGAGCCGGGCCGCCACCGATCAGATGCGACAGCGCTTGCGTCATTGTCGAGCAGCCATTGAACCCGGTCGAGCGCACCACCGGCGTGACCAGCGCAGAAATCGCATTTTCCGCATTCTGGATGGCGGCCTGAGAGGTCGTCGATGTATAACTGCGCGACTGTGCCAGATAGACGCTGAGCACCGCCCCGGACAGGAACAGGCCGATTCCCATGGCTACCATCAACTCGACCAGAGAGAATCCCTGTTGGGTGTCGCAGACGGTTTTCATAGCAGTGTCTGCACCGTGAATTGCGCCAGATTTGCTCCCGCAGCACTGGTCTGACTGGTCGCTCCTAACTTACCCTGCGCCGGGCTGTCATCCCACTGAACGATCACGGTCACCAGCGTGTTGCTGCCGGTGGGTGCCGCACTGGTGACAATCGAACCGCTGCCATTGGGCAATTGCGCCAGATCGCGGGCCAGCCAGTACCACAGGTCGTAGGCCGCCAGTTGCGTCACCGTACAGACCGCCGCACTGCAATCGGGTGACGCCGTCGCGGGCAAGAGCGGTGCCCCGCTGGTCGTCAGGTTATTGACCGAATAACTGCCATTGATGGCGGCCTGGCTATTGGCACGGACACGATCGACGATGTCGTAGGCCGACTGCACCGCCTGCTGCTTCAGATAACTCGAGCTATTGGACTTATGCGCCATCAACAACATGCCGGCAATCCCCATCATGCCGAATGCCAGCACGACAAAAGCAATCATTACTTCCAGCAAGGCAAATCCGGCAGCCGAACGAAGCGGCGCGCCATGCTCAATGCGAGGCAGGTTCGGTTTCATCGGAGGCGCTTTCATGGACAAGTGACGGTACCGCCCCAGAGTGCCAGGCCGGGTGTGGCACCGAGCTGGGCATAGCCGGTTGCGAGGACTTGCAACGAGCGCGCAAAGGCACTGCCTCGTGCGTCGCACAAAATGAAGTTGGATTGGGTAGAGGCAAGTCCACGGGTATCGAACACAATGCTCGCCGGCGTCACGCCATTGATGGCGACCGGCGACAGCACCGGGTCGCGCGGACCGGACTGCTGGCTTTGCAACAAGACCCGCGCACCCGTCATCGGCAGCGTCGTAACGATCCAGCCAGCACGCCAATCGGTGCCGCAGAGGGTCGAACCGGCAGCACCTAGCGGGCAAAGTTGCGTGGAATTGTTTTGCGTGAGGGCAGTCGAGCGCGTGAAGTTCAGCGCAGTGAGCAACGCATTCGCCGTCGCCGTCAGCCGGTTGTTACCGAGCATCGTGCTCAACGACGGAATCGCGATCGCCAGCAGAATCATCGCAATGGCAATCGTGATCATCAGTTCAGTGAGCGTAAACGCAGCGGCGCGTCGAACTCGGGATACGGAGCGTTTCATGATGTCGGCCATCTGGGTTAAGAAAACATCGGGCGATGTAGGCATCGCTCTCTATGCTGCTTTAGTTTCCCAGGGAGAATATATGGCCGAATCAGGTGGCGCTATTGCCACAATGACGAGCGGCAATTTTTACAAGACCAACGGCTTGTCGATTAGCGGTAAGTGACTGCGGCGACGCCGCCAGCTTCCAGATGCGCAAAATTATTCAGGTAACTCAGGCTGACCCGGTCACCGCTATAGAGCAGTTTGGTCACACCGGCATTGGCCAGCGTCCAGTTAAGCTCCAGCATCTTGCTATCAGGCATACCCAACACGTGCTGGCACAGGGTCGAAATTGTCCCGCCCGACGTGAAGATGATGACCGACTGGGCGCTGCCTGGCGTCATCAGCACGCGCTGCAGCGCAGCGATACAGCGGGCCTGAAAAATTGGCCAGGTTTCGGTGTAATCGCTGTCATTCTCGCCCGCCATCCAGCGCGCGGTCGCCGCCTGGAACAGATGCTGAAACGCCTGATGCGGTTGTTCGCTCTCGTTCAGGAATCGCGTCAGGTATTCCGGATCGGCGAGCTCGGGTCGATAGCGCGTGAAAATTTCTTCGTGGTCATATTCGGCGAAACCGGCATCGGTTTCCCAGTCTCCCTCCTTGCGCAGGTTACGCGGCAAGGCACCAAGACAGGCGACTGCCGTTTGCCGGTGCCGGTTCATGCCGCCGGTCAGTACGCGGCTGAAACCCTGCCGCTTTTCTGCATACCATTCGCCCAGCAAGCGCGCTTGCTGCACACCGAGGTCTGAAAGTCGATCGTAGTTGGCACTGCCAAAAGAGGCTTGACCGTGCCGTACCAAATAAATTTGTCCCATGATTCTGAAATATCCCTTTTAAGCGTCTGGCGTAGTCATCTGCCGTGGCTGAACCCAGCGCGCGAAGTCCTCTGCATTGACATACCCTAATGCAATGCCGGCCTGTTCAAGGCTGCTACCGTCAACATGCGCGCGCTTGGCAATCTGCGCCGCGCGATCATAGCCGATGTGCGGTGTCAGTGCGGTAACTAACATAAGCGAACCTGCCAGTAATTCATCGATGCGCGCATCGTTGGGCGCGATGCCCCGCACGCAATGCGTATCAAAACTGGCCATGCCATCAGTCAGCAAACGCACGCTTTGTAAAAATGCATGCGCGATTAGTGGCTTGAATACATTCAGCTCGAAGTTACCCGACGCGCCTCCGATGGTAATCGCGACATCGTTGCCAAATACCTGGCAACACAGCATGGTCAGTGCTTCGCACTGGGTCGGATTGACCTTGCCCGGCATGATGGAACTACCCGGTTCATTGGCCGGAATGCGGATCTCACCGAGGCCAGAGCGCGGGCCGGATGCCAGCCAGCGGACGTCATTGGCAATTTTCATCAGCGCTGTGGCGAGGGTCTTGAGCGCACCGTGCGACGCGACCATCGGTTCGTGACCGGCCAGCGCGGCGAACTTGTTCACGGCGCTGGTAAAAGGCAGCCCCTGCGCTCGCGCCAGCTCGGCGGCAACAAGTTCACCAAAACCTGCCGGTGCATTGAGTCCGGTACCAACCGCCGTGCCGCCGGCGGCCAGCGCATTCAATCCTGCCAGAGAGGACACGATGACCGATTCGGCAAACTCGAGCTGGGCGACATACCCGGAAAATTCCTGGCCCAGCGTCAGCGGCGTGGCGTCCTGCAAATGGGTACGGCCGATCTTGACGATATCGCCAAACGCCGTCGATTTCAGTTGCAATGACTGGCGCAATGCCCGCAACGCAGGCAGCAATTGCCGCGTGATCGCGTCGCTGGCCGCGACATGCATCGCACTCGGGAAAATATCATTGGACGACTGGCCAAGATTGACCTCGTCATTCGGGTGCAGCAAGCGCCCTGCCCCGCGCGCACCGCCCAGCAACTCGGATGCCCGGTTGGCCAGCACTTCATTCATGTTCATGTTGGTCTGGGTGCCGGAGCCGGTCTGCCAGACCGCCAGCGGAAATTCGTCAGCATGCTGGCCGGCGATGACTTCATCGGCCGCTTGCACGATCGCCTGTACCTTGACGGCGGATAATTTGCCAAGTTCGCCATTGACGCGCGCGCAAGCGCGCTTGACAACCGCCAGTGCGACGATCAGCGCGTCGGGCATGCGCTCGGTCGAGATACGGAAAAATTCAAGAGAGCGCTGGGTCTGGGCACCCCAGAGGCGGGCAGCGGGAACAGCGATGGGACCGAAGCTATCGGTTTCAATGCGGGTTTCGGACATGGAAAGCTTTCGAAAACAACAAGGCAACATCATGCCTCAATCACACAGGCACGGGGTGGCCGGTCAAGTTCCGACGCGATTTCGATCAATCAAAAACAGGACCAGCACCAGGCCGGCGGTTGTGCCAACAAAAAAGACACTGCCAAACAGCCAGAAAGCTAGCGGAATTGCGCCGAATAACGCACGCATGCCGATGCTATAGAAGCTGCCGGCACGATTGAGCCGGCGCGCCACGCTGGCAGGCGACAGCGTGCCCACCGCCGCGCAGGCTGGCAGATTCACCATAAACATCACATGATTGAGCATGCGGATTGTCATCGCAAACGAAAAAAAAGCCACGATCAACGTCGTCAGCAGACACAGTATCTTGATCGTCCACCAGCCGGGAGCTGACACCACAACCGGGCTCAATGCCTGCCAGGCGTGACCGAGATTTTCCGATTGCGCCGACAGCGTCAGGGTACCGAGGATGAGCAACGCCGCCGATGAGCCCTTGAACGTCGCTGCCATTGACAGGTTACGCAGGGTCTGGATAGCCAGTATTTCATGGCCGGGAGTCGCCATCACATGCCGGACCCACAGTCCCCTGGCGGTTTGATTGACGCGGTGGATACTGTAATCAGGGCTGCGCCGTACCTGCCAGAACAGCCACGCATAATAAGCCAGCAGCAGGATAGCGCTACACAGCAATGCTAGCAAATCAGGACTGATCCACAGCGCCATGTTCGCTCCGGTAAATAATGAGGGGCATCGGATGAGCTTATTTGAGCGCGCAGACGTGACCCAGTGACTGGCACCGGATCTGGATCGTGGTGTGCACAATCCGGAAGCGCTCCGTCAGCCGGTTCGACACATCCGCCATGAACGCATCGCCAGGATGGCCTTCGTGCATCACAAGATGGACGGTCAGCGCCGCCTCGGTGGTACTCATGCCCCAGATATGCAGATCCTGCACGGCCGTTACTCCTGGCAAAGCCTGCAGGAACTGTTCGACCGCGTCGAGATCGATGTTGGCTGGCACTGCACTGAGCGCTAACCGTATCGCCTCACGCAGCAGGCTCCAGGTTCCGAACATAATCACGGCGACAATCACCAGACTCAGCAACGCATCGATCAGATACCAGTTGGTGAAGAACATCACTGCCGCACCGATGACGACCGCCAGCGAAACCAGCGCATCGGCTGCCATATGCAGGAACGCACCCCGGATATTCAGATCGTCCTTGCTGCCGGCAACAAACAGCCAGGCCGACAGTCCATTGATGAGGATACCGATTCCGGCAACCACCATGACCGTGATGCTGGCTACCGGTGCCGGTTCGGCAAACCGGCCGATCGCTTCCCACGCGATCGCGGCACAGGCGATCAGCAACAGCAGTGCATTGGCAAGCGCGGCCAGAATGGAACTGCTGCGCAATCCATAGGTGAAGCGTCCACTCGGTTGCTTGCGCGCGAGGATCGCTGCACCCCACGCAAGCAGCAAGCCCAGCACGTCGGAGAGATTATGGCCTGCATCGGCCAGCAAGGCGGTCGACTGCGCGATGAATCCATAAGCAAATTCGACAACAACAAACACGACGTTGAGCGCAATCGCTATCGCAAACGCGGCGTTGTGGTTGGTTGGCAAGGCATGGTGGTGACCGTGATGGCCATGATCGTGACCGTCATGGTCGTGATGGTGTGAACTCACTGGGACAATTCCTTGATTCGGGACAATCTGACTGGAAAAATAAAATCAGGTATTAATCGCCACCCGGCTCGCTTCCCGGATCGGGAATCAGGCAGGCATCGATGACTTGCAAATCATTGTCGCGCGCGAAGTCCATGACAAAATGAAAGGCTAGCGGTTCAATCAGTCGCAGCGCTTCGTCGACCACTACCGACTTAACGCCATTGAGCACGGACGGACGGACATACGGAGAATACTTCAAATGGGCGTTGCGCCCGCCTGATCCCTCCGGTCTGAAACAGGACATGGCACCGCACAGACGCTCAGTCCAATCACTGGGGCGAAATTGCTTTCCAGTACTGGTTAATCCCAGTATGAAAAACTCGTTCGCGATTTTTGGTGTTTTTTTGTCTGGATCGGCCATGGGTAAGGCTGGTTTCGATAATGAAGACGGCGGGTTGGCCCGGGGTCACAGCAGCCCCTTGAATTCTTACAAATTATATCTTATAGAAGACCTGAACCAAAACCGCATCTCACATTCCGGAATCGGAGGCGCTATCGCCCTCCGATAGCGCCCTAACCCAACCAAACCGCAACGGACAATAACAGCAATAACAGCATCCACAACAACAAGGCGCGCCACACCAGACCAACCGTACTTTGCAGCGCACGGGCGGTTGGCTCTTCGCCTGGCACCGCATCGGACTCCAGATCGGTCGACTCGAGGCTGGTAGGATCGGCAGGCATCACGTTGGCAGCGCCTTGCAACGGCGTACCGAGCCGGATACCCAGTGCACCACCACCGGCCGCCAGAATAATGCCGACGGCTTCCTCTTGCCAGCGGCTGGCAAAGTTACGCCAGGCATAAATTGCGTCTTCAAAATTGCCGACGATCGCAAACGCGACAGCAGTCAGACGTGCCGGTATCCAGTCGATCCAGTAGAAAGCACGCGCCGCAAACTTGCCAAATGCTTCGTTTTTCATGTGTTCGGGTTCGTTCCAGGCGCGTGCCAGGTACTCGGAGACCCGGTACATGATTGCGCAGGCCGGACCGACCGGCATCAGAAACCAGAAAAAAACACCAAAGACATTTCGATGCGTGGTGACCAGTGCTTTTTCAACCGCAATACGGGCAATTTCGCCGGACTCCATCGTACTGGTGTCCTGCTTGGTCCACTCGGCCAGCAAGACGCGCGCGCTAACGTCATCGCCGCTGTTAAGCGCCAGTTGTATCGACGAATAGTAATGACTGTAATGACGAAAGCCGAGCGTCAAATAAACGATCAGGATATTCCAGGCCAGTGCGGCAAACGGACTCAGGCGCAAAGCCAGCCAGTAAATCAACGCCGTTGGGATCATCAACGCCGCCATCACGAGAAACCAGCCGAGCTTTCCATGGTGCGCATGTCCTGCGTTGAACCAGAGCTCCATGCGGGCTGCCAGAAGCTTGATGGCCCCGTAAATCGGATTGTCCGCGCGCAGCGGTTTCAGTTGCTCGATCAGCAGTGCGCACAAAATGGAAAGAAATGTCATCAGGACGCCTTAAATTACTTGATACCCACACCATAACGCAGCACAGGCCCGGAATCAAACCAGACGGGCTGGATGCAAACGACCCGTGGTGCCGTTCAAGCCCGTAAAAAATGGAACAAATTGCGCAAGATACCGGCAGTGGCACCCCAGATAAAGAAGCGCTCGTAGGGCATCGCGTAAAAAGTACGATGACCGGCACCATTTGGCAGTTCGAGCGCGCGGCGCTGATGATGCATGCCATCCATCAAAAAAGCGAGGGGCACTTCGAAGATCTCTTCGACTTCTCCCGGTTCGGGGCGCAGTTCAAAGGGGGGACGGATCAGCGCGACCACCGGCGTGATCTGGTAGCCAGTCATCGTAATGTAATCTGGCAACGTACCAATGACATCGATATGACGACGGGACAAGCCGATCTCTTCTTCCGTTTCACGCAGCGCGGTATCGATTGCAGAATTGTCACCCACATCGGCGCGACCGCCTGGGAACGCGATCTGACCGGGGTGATTAGTCAGATTGGGACTGCGTTGTGTCAGCAACATCGTCAGTCCGTGGCTACGCTCAACGATAGGCAGCAGTACCGAGGCGGGTACCGGCGCTCGCGACGGAGAGAGTCCGGGGCGCTCGTCATTACTCTCTTCCGTCCAGTCTTCCGGCGCAGCGAAGCGCTGACGCAGCCAGATCCCGTTGAGTCTCTCGCCGATGACAGACTGCTCGCCAGCTACCGAATCGACGGGAATACCTTGCGGATCGAATAGAAGTCTGGACACGGCAACAACCCTGAAAAAGACAAATGAGACGGACACGGTACCACTTTGTCTCGAATCACAATTTATGAGCAGCAAAACAAAAAAGGGGCACCATGAGGCACCCCTTTGAGACTTTACTTGCTGCGCAACATTAAGCCGCTGCTTTTTTCGCAGCGACGCGACGATTTGGCAGTTTTTCTTTGATACGCGCCGATTTACCGGAACGCTCACGCAAGTAGTACAGTTTCGCACGGCGGACATCACCACGACGCTTGACTTCGATCGAAGCGATCAGCGGCGAATACAACTGGAATGTACGCTCTACGCCTTCACCTGACGAGATCTTGCGAACGATGAAGTTCGAGTTCAAGCCACGGTTACGACGAGAAATCACGACGCCTTCGTACGCCTGAGCACGCTTGCGGGTGCCCTCAACGACGTTGACGCTCACGATGACGGTATCGCCTGGTGCGAAATCAGGGATGCTCTTGCCCAAACGGGCAATTTCTTCTTGCTCAAGTTGCTGGATCAGATCCATTTGAAACTCCTTGTGCCATCTTGCTGACGCCGGGTGTTTGCACACCTTGTGGCCCAGTAGAGGATGGGATTAAACATGCGGATCGACAAACACGTCACCCGCTCGATACAACCTACTGCAAACTACTTAAAAATTGTTCGTCCTTGCGGCTCAGTGCACCAGCGGCACGGGCAATAGTTATCAGGTCGGGACGCTTCCTGAAAGTTGCCGCGAGCGCTTGCTCCCTCCGCCATGCCAGGATGTCGGCATGATTGCCGCCCATCAGGACGGACGGCACTGACACGCCTTCAGACACTTCAGGCCGCGTGTAGTGCGGGCAATCCAGCAAGCCATTGACAAAGCTGTCTTCCACAGCCGACGCATCGTCGTGCAGCGCACCCGGCAGTTGCCGGATCACCGCATCCATCAAGGCCATCGCCGGCAACTCGCCGCCCGACAACACGAAGTCCCCGAGACTGATTTCCTCGTCCACGCAGCGATCGATCAAACGCTGATCAACCGCTTCGTAGCGGCCGCACAGCAGCACCAGTCCGGGCTCAAGCGCCAGTTGCATGACACGAGAATGCGTCAGCGCCCGACCTTGCGGAGACAAGTACACCACGCGCGGGCACGCCAACCCGAGTTGCTGCTGGCGTGCCTTGGAAGCGGAGATCGCCGCGTCGAGCGGTTTGACTAACATCACCATACCGGGACCGCCGCCGTAAGGCCGATCGTCCACTGTACGATGGTTGTCACTGGTGAAATCACGAGGATTCCATAGCGACAGACCCCACTTGTTCTGTTCAAAAGCTCGTCGCGTAATTCCTGACTGTGTCAGTGCGGTGAACATTTCAGGAAAAAGCGTGATGACATCAAACTGCATCGCTGCCTCCGACCTGCGGCCCGAATTCCGGAGTACTAATAGTCCAGACCCCAGTCAACAGTAATTTTTCCGGCCTTCTGATCGACGGTCCTGATGAATTGCCCGACGAACGGGATCAGAATTTCGTCCGGCTTGTCGGCATCGGCACTGACAACGGCCTCGACCCGCAGGATGGGGTGCGCACCGTTGTCCATCATGTCATGGACCACACCAATGCGTTCACCTTGCAGGTTTTCAACTGACAACCCTATCAGGTCGACCCAGTAAAATTCTCCATCGGGCAAGGGCGGAAAATGACTGCGCGGGATCTGAACCGAAGTACCTTTCAGTGCTTCCGCGGCATCACGTCCTGAGACACCCGCCAACTGCGCAACGACATCGCCGCTATGCATCTTTGCTTGCATGACATCGACGTCATGCAAGGCTGGCTTATCCAGCCACCAGACTCTTGCATTGAGCAACGCTTCTCCGGTCGACGAAAAGGGTTTTATCCGCACCCAGCCGTTGAGGCCGTAAGCACCGGATACATACCCTACCTGAACCAGATCAGCGGGGACAACAACTCCCGAACCGGTATTAAGTGGCGAATTAACTGTCAAACCAGAGACTTAAGCTGCTTTTTTGGCAACCTGGGCGACCAGACGAGCGACTGTCGGAGACAGTTGAGCGCCAACACCTTCCCAGTATGTCAGACGATCCTGAGCAATCCGGACCGACTCTTCGGCACCGGATGCAACCGGATTGTAGAATCCGATGCGTTCGATGAACCGACCATCGCGACGATTGCGTGAATCAGTTGCAACGATGTTAAAGAAAGGACGCTTCTTTGCGCCTCCACGAGCTAAACGAATAACGACCATAATATTTCCAATAAGTGTTTCAAACACGGAAAAAGCCGCGAATTATAGCCTGAAGCAGGGACCGGTCGCAACACCTAAACCATCCATGAATCGAATGTCGAGAAATTACCAGCATTGCAGGGACTCCTGAGCTAGTGCACACTGCGGCTCGACCCTGATTCAGACTTCGCGTCTGCCTTACTACGATTCCATTTCATTTCTCTTACTGCGGTACTTTTCATGCCATCGAGACACAAGAACAAAACCTTCGCCACCCTGCTAGCCACCGTAACCGGCGGCATCGGTTTGCACCGTTTCTATTTGCGTGGCCCAGCCGACCAATGGGGCTGGTTGCATCTGGCCAGCATCCCGGTCACGTTGCTGGTGCTTTGGCTGGGCATTGGGCAGCACGGCCTGTTCCAGGCTGCAGCACTCGTGCTATCCGTCCTGATCGGTTTTCTGGAAGCACTGGTACTGGGACTGATCCCGGATGACAAATGGGACCAGCAATTCAATCCGGACTCAGGCAAGCAGACCAACTCGCGCTGGTGGCTGGCATTGCTGCTGGTGATCACGCTGGCAACCGGTGCCACCGGCTTGGTCGCAACATTGGCGCGCGGCTTCGACCTGCTCTTCACCGGCGGCGCATTCGGCTAAATGCCGCCACCGGCTGACCCGATCAGAACTGGTCTTCGGACAGTGCCATGACACCGGCACTCCCCTCGACGATCGCAGCGCGATAGCCGCTGGCCTGAGCCAGGAAATGATCGGCAAAGAAGCGCGCGGTGCCGATCTTGGCACGATAAAAACTTGCATCGCCGTCACCAGCTTGCAGCTTTTTCTCTGCAATCAAAGCGGCGCGCGCCATTTGCCATCCGCCAAAAACGATGCCAGCCAGCTTCAGGTACAGCACGCTGCCGGAAAAGACACCTTTGATGTCCGACTTGGCGTTTGCTGCGATGTAGCCGACCACGTCTTCCAGTGCCTGAGCAGCGTCATTCAACCGAACCCGGATTGCGGCAAGATCGGCCGAGTCCGAAGCAGCGAGGGCTTCGGCACTGTGACGAACCTGCGCAATGATGGCCTTGGCATTGGCACCGCCATCACGCACCGTCTTGCGTCCGATCAGATCATTGGCCTGAATGGCGGTGGTGCCTTCGTAAATCGTCAGGATGCGGGCATCGCGATAATATTGCGCTGCACCGGTTTCCTCGATAAAGCCCATACCACCATGAATTTGTACACCGGTCGACGCGACATCGATCGACAGCTCGGTCGACCAGCCCTTGACGATTGGCACCATAAACTCATAAAACAGGTTATTGGCTTTGCGCGTCGCCTCATCGGTATGATGATGCGCCGCGTCATGTGCTGCGGCCGTCACATACGATAGCGCCCGCGACGCCTCGATCTGCGCACGCATCGTCATCAGCATGCGTCGCACATCAGGCTGATGAATAATCGCTACCGGACCTGCCGAGCCAGCCAGATCGCGCGATTGCACGCGATCCTTGGCGTAATGCACGGCTTTTTGATACGCTCGTTCGGCCACGCCAATACCCTGCATACCGACGGCGAAACGCGCCGCATTCATCATCACGAACATGTATTCGAGGCCACGATTTTCCTCGCCGACCAGCGTGCCGATGGCACCGCCGTGATCGCCGAATTGCAGCACCGCTGTCGGACTGGCCTTGATGCCGAGCTTGTGTTCAATCGATACGCAATGCACATCGTTGCGCGCTCCGAGCGAGCCGTCTGCGTTGACCAGAAATTTCGGCACCACGAACAGTGAAATGCCCTTGATCCCCTCTGGCGCAGTGGGTGTCCTCGCCAGCACCAGATGGATGATGTTCTCGGCCATGTCGTGCTCGCCGTAGGTGATGTAGATCTTGGTACCAAACACCTTGAACGTTCCATCGTCCTGCGGCACCGCGCGTGAGCGTACCATCGCCAGATCCGAGCCGGCCTGCGGCTCGGTCAGATTCATTGTTCCTGTCCATTTTCCAGAAATCAGATTACTCAGATAAGTTGCTTTCTGCTCATCGGAACCAGCCGTCATCAATGCTTCGATGGCACCATCGGTGAGCATCGGGCACAGCGCAAAAGACACATTGGCCGCATTGACCATTTCTATGCACGGCGTTGCCACCAGCTTGGGCAAACCCTGACCGCCAAATTCAGCGGGATGCTGCACGCCCTGCCAGCCCGCCTCGCCAAATGACTTGAATGCCTCCTTGAAGCCCTTGGTGGTCGTGACCTGACCGTCATGCCAGAAGCTCGGGGACTTGTCGCCCTCCCAGTTCAACGGAGCAACCACTTCGCCGCAGAACTTGGCATTTTCTTCCAGAATTGCTTCAACCGTTTCCGGCGTCGCATCTTCGCAACCCGGTAACGCATTCACTTCAGACAAACCGGCCAGCTCATTCATGACGAACAACATGTCTTTCAACGGGGCGACGTAACTCATGATTTACTCCCTAGAATATGGGCAAGATACGGGACAAGCAGTGCCACCATCCGCCGCACGGCAATCGTCACGTTCCCGCCTTTTATAATTAAAAAATCAACCCAGCTCGGTCACCAACTGCGGCACAACGTCGAATAAATCTCCCACCAGGCCATAATCGGCAACCGAAAAAATCGGTGCTTCCGGGTCCTTGTTGATGGCGACGATTGTTTTCGAATCTTTCATGCCAGCCAGATGTTGGATCGCACCGGAAATACCGACGGCGATATACAACTGCGGAGCGACAATTTTGCCGGTCTGACCAACTTGCCAGTCATTCGGCACGTAACCGGCGTCCACTGCTGCACGGGATGCACCCATAGCGGCACCGAGGCGGTCGGCCAGCGGTTCGAGGATCTTGAAGTTTTCGCCGGAACCCAGCCCGCGGCCGCCGGACACGATGACTTTGGCGGCGGTCAACTCCGGACGATCCGACTTGGCCAGTTCGCGCGATACGAACACCGATTTGCCGGAATCAGCAACGGCAACCAGGTTTTCGATCACGGCCGAACCACCTGCTGGCGCGGCATCAAAACCGGTCGTACGCACCGTGATCACCTTGATCGCATCCAGCGACTGCACGGTGGCAATCGCATTGCCGGCGTAAATCGGGCGCTCGAACGTATCTGGCGCATCGACCTTGATGATTTCCGAAATCTGACCGACATCAAGACGTGCTGCCACGCGTGGCGCAATGTTCTTGCCGTAGGCGGTTGCCGGCGCGAGGATATGGCTGTATGCCGATGCCAGTGCGAGCACTTGCTCGGCAATATTCTCTGCCAAACCGTCGCCGAAAGGCGCGCCATCGGCGACCAATACTTTGGCAACGCCAGTGATTTTTGCAGCGGCCTCGGCGGCAGCGCTACAGTTGTGACCTGCAACCAGGACGTGGACATCACCGCCGCATAACAGGGCAGCTGCGATGGTGTTAAGAGTACTTGCTTTCAATGAAGCGTTGTCGTGTTCAGCAATGACAAGTGCGGCCATGATGGATTCCCGGTTGGATAGCCGCAGCGCGATGCGCCGGCGGCTGTGGTTTATTGAATGACTTTGGCTTCGTTCTTCAGCTTCGCGACCAGCGTTGCCACATCGGCCACCTTGATACCTGCCGAGCGTTTCGGCGGCTCGGACACTTTCAGCGTTTTCAGACGTGGAGCGACATCGACACCGAGGTCTTCAGGCTTGATGATTTCCAGCGTTTTTTTCTTCGCCTTCATGATGTTCGGCAAGGTCACATAACGCGGCTCGTTCAGGCGCAAGTCGGTCGTGATAATGGCCGGCAACGTCAACGACAGCGTTTCGAGTCCGCCATCGACTTCACGCGTCACGGCAACCTTGTCGCCATCCACCACGACTTTCGACGCGAACGTCGCTTGTGGCCAGCCCAGCAATGCCGCGAGCATCTGGCCGGTTTGATTGCAGTCATCATCAATGGCTTGCTTGCCCAGGATGATCAGTTGCGGTTGCTCCTTGTCCGCCAGTGCCTTGATCAGCTTGGCCACGGCCAGTGGTTGCAGTTCGACATCCGTCTCGACCAGTACGGCGCGATCGGCACCGATGGCCATCGCCGTACGCAGCGTTTCCTGGCATTGCAGCACGCCGCACGAGACGACGACGACTTCCGTTGCCTTACCTGCCTCTTTGAGTCGCATGGCTTCTTCGACAGCGATTTCATCGAACGGATTCATGGACATTTTTACATTGGCGATATCAACGCCGGTGCCGTCGGACTTGACCCGCACCTTGACGTTGTAATCCACCACACGCTTGACTGGAACCAGGATTTTCATAGGTCTGCCTTTAAGAAAGTCGAATTGACGTAAACGTAAACTAGCGCGAATTATAAGAGAAAAATCAATCCGGCAGCAAAATTAAGCACGATCGTACTATTGTAAGTTTGAATAATTCCCTACTGTTCTAATAATCGTAAATCAAGTGTTTGTTATTGCCCTTCCACAGCGCACGAGACCGGCACCCATTCTGAAGAGCAACGCACTTATTTGCGCTTCATGAAAAATACAAATTCTTTGTTCTCGTCGGTCAGCGCAAGCAATTCGTTCCCGGTTTGCTTGGCAAACGCCTGAAAATCGCGAATGGAGCCTGGGTCGGTGGCTGTTACCCGCAACACCTGCCCGCTAGTCATGTCTGCGAGCGCTTTCTTTGTCTTGAGGATTGGCAGTGGACAATTGAGACCGCGTGCATCGAGTTCTTTATGAAAATCCATCGCCTTGCTCATCGTGTTATTTTTAAGTTGACAAATTCTACCGGAAAACCACTGTGTACTGACGTGACTCAACAGCAAGGCCGCCACATCCAGGTGTTGCGCTCTTCCAGGCCATACCCTGCCAATGTCAGACAGGGTGTAGCCGCGCATCACACCTTGCCGTCGATCCAGCCGGGAACCCCCAGCAACGCGGCAGCGAGCCCAGCCGGATCGGTACCACCTGCTTGCGCCATGTCTGGCCGCCCACCGCCCTTGCCTCCCACTTGCAGCGCGACGAAATTCACCAGATCACCCGCTTTGATCCGCGACGTGGCATCTGCCGTCACACCGGCGATCAGACTGACCTTGCCATCATTAACTGCGGCCAGAACGATCGCAGCGGTCTTCAGCTTGTCCTTGAGTTTATCCATCGTGACACGCAAGGCTGCCACGTCAGCACCCGCCAGGACGGCAGCCAGCACCTTGATTCCCTTGACATCGACGGCTTGACCAAGCAATTCATCACCCTGATTTGCTGCCAGTCGGGACTTGAGTGCAGACAAATCCTTTTCCAGTGAACGGACCTGCTCCTGAACTTGCACGATGCGCTGAGTGAGCTCTTCCGGTTGCACCTTGAGAATAGCCGAGGCGTCGTGCATTTGCCGGCTGAGTCCCTGCACCAGTGCCAGCGCACCTTCGCCGGTTACCGCTTCAACCCGGCGAATACCCGCAGCCACGCCGCTCTCCGCGGTGATCTTGAACAACCCGATATCGCCCGTGCGGGAGACATGGACACCACCGCATAATTCTTTTGAAGAACCGATGCCGAGCACGCGGACTTCGTCGCCATATTTTTCGCCGAACAGCGCCATCGCCCCAAATTTGACTGCATCGTCATAAGCCATCACGTGCGCTTCGGTCGCGACGTTGGCAAGAATTTCGTGATTGACGATCAGTTCGACCTGGCGGATTTCGTCCGCCGTCAGCGCACCGTTATGACTAAAGTCGAAGCGGGTTTTATCGGCATCGACCAGTGACCCTTTTTGCGATACGTGGGTGCCCAGCACTTCACGAAGCGCCTTGTGCATCAGATGAGTCGCCGAGTGATTACGTATCGTGCGGCCGCGAGCGACCGGATTGACACTGGCAACGACCTTGTCGCCCACACTCAGCGAACCGCCGGCCAGCGTGCCGTGGTGTCCGAACACCTCGGACTGAATTTTCAACGTGTCAGCCACCTGGAATTGAACTGCCGCGCCAGTGAGTATCCCGGTGTCGCCAACCTGCCCGCCCGATTCGGCATAAAACGGCGTGACATCGAGTACCACGATGCCTTCCTGGCCCGCCGTCATGCGCGTAACTGCCGTGCCATTGACGTAGAGGGCAATCACGCTGGCGTTTTGCTCCAGTGCGTCGTAGCCAACAAAGCGGGTCTTGTCCCCGCTGTATTCAACGGCCGCAGCCATCTTGAATTTGCCGGCGGCGCGCGCCGTCGTGCGCTGCTGCTCCATTGCAACGTTAAAACCAGCCTCATCGAGTGCGACCTTGCGTTCGCGGCAGATGTCGGCAGTCAGATCGAGCGGGAAGCCAAAGGTGTCATACAGCGTGAAAGCGGTCTGGCCATCGAGCTGGGTTGGCGTTGCAGCGAGGGCCGCTTCCAGAATTTTCATGCCGTGCTCAAGCGTTTCACCGAAGCGCTCTTCTTCTTGCCGGAGTACTTGCTCGACACGCGCCGCAGCGTCGGTCAGCTCGGGATAAGCTTCGCCCATCTCGACGACCAGGTCCTTGACCAGCAGATAGAAAAACGGTTTGGTCTGGCCCAGCTTGTGACCATGACGCAAGGCGCGGCGAATAATCCGGCGCAGCACATAGCCATGCCCTTCGCTGGCAGGAATGATGCCGTCAACAATCAGGAAGGCGCAGGCGCGGATATGGTCGGCGATCACCTTGAGCGAGTTATCCGCCAGGTCAGCCGTACCGGTTTCGCGTGCCGCAGCCTTGATCAGGTTCTGGAACAGATCGATTTCGTAGTTACTGTGAACATGTTGCAGCACAGCCGCCAGACGCTCCAGCCCCATGCCGGTATCGACACACGGTTTTGGCAGACGCGGCATGTTGCCTTGCTCGTCACGGTTGAACTGCATGAACACCAGATTCCAGATTTCAATGAAGCGGTCGCCGTCTTCTTCTGCACTGCCCGGAGGGCCACCCCAGATTTCAGGACCGTGGTCGTAGAAAATTTCACTGCACGGACCGCACGGACCGGTGTCCGCCATTTGCCAGAAATTGTCCGAGGCGTAACGCGCGCCCTTGTTATCGCCGATACGGATGATGCGATCAGTCGGAATGCCGATGTCGTTGGCCCAGATGTCGTAGGCTTCATCGTCTTCATGGTAGACCGTCACGCAGAGCTTTTCCTTGGGCAGCTTGTACACGTTGGTCAGCAACTCCCACGCATAATGGATTGCATCGCGCTTGAAGTAGTCGCCGAAACTGAAATTGCCAAGCATTTCGAAAAACGTATGGTGACGCGCGGTATAACCGACATTTTCCAGGTCATTGTGCTTGCCGCCGGCGCGAACGCAGCGCTGCACGGAGGTTGCACGGGAATACGAACGCTGATCAGTTCCAAGGAACACGTCCTTGAACTGCACCATGCCGCTGTTGGTCAGCAACATGGTTGGATCATTGCCCGGAATCAGCGGACTGGAGCGCACGATGGTGTGCCCCTTGGATTCGAAAAATGACAGGAACTTGGCGCGGATTTCGGTAGATTTCATGGTGTCGTCGTAGAGAAGAATGCGGTTCAGCGAGCGCCCGATTATACGTGATCCGTTCAGCCGCAAGCCTTACTGCGGCACCGTCATGCAAAGCCCGGACCAATCAGGTCGATCCGATCGGTACAAAAACCGTCCACACCCCAGTCCAGCAGTTCGCGTGCACGCTCGACCGTATTCACGGTGTAGCAGAACAGACCAACACCTGCTTCCTTGATGGCCGCAGCGTCGCTTGCCGTAAGGTGTTTGTGGTCGACGTGCAGTGCCACCGCATCAAGCTCAAGCAACTTCATTTTCCAGTCCGCAGGAATGTGTTCGACCAGGAAGCCACGAGGAATGTCGGGTGCCACCCGTTTGGCAGCCATCAGTGCCTCGAACGAAAAAGAAGAGAACAAGGGGATCGCCTGACCGGCACCAAGCATGTCCAGCGTCATTGCTGCGACGGCCGTTCCGGTTGCTTGCTCGGCACCAAGGGCCGGTTTGATTTCGACATTCATCCAGATGCGATGCTGCTGGCAAAATTCGACCACTTGCCGATAGGCCGGAACCCGTTCTCCGGCAAACGCCTGACCGAACCAGCTGCCCGCATCCATGCTGGTCAGCACGGATGCGTTTGTCGTCGGCACGGTGCCGGTACCTGCAACAGTGCGACCAAACTGCTCGTCATGCATCAGAATCGGCACGCCATCCTGTGACAGCATCACATCGAATTCGACGGCACGGAACCCGTGCGCCAACCCGCACTGCATTGCTGCCAACGTATTTTCAGGGCCTAGCGCCCCCCCACCGCGGTGTGCGACAACGCGAGGAAACGGCCATGCGGTTTTCATCAGATTTGCTCCGAGAAACGTCGCCCTTCAGGGCGGGGAGTGAAAGGAGCCGACCGCGTAGCGGTCGATGCCTTTCGTTGAGATACAGCAAACACAATATTCTTCAAAAGAAGAACATTCACACTATGGTTCTCGTCTACCGCTACCGGGTGAAGTCGCTGACCGGCTTGCTGAACAAGCAAAGCCGGGCGTGTAACTTCGTCTGGAATTTTTGCAACGACAGACAGAAAGATGCGTTGCGATTCGGTCGACGTTGGCACACCGGATTCGACCTGAACAAGCTCACGCAGGGCAGTAGCAAGGAGCTTGGCTTGCACTCTGGCACTGTGAACGCTATTTGCGAGCAGTACGCCAAGTCTCGCGCCCAAAAGAAGCGCCCCTACCTGCGCTATCGTGGCAAGAAAAATCTCGGCTGGGTTCCGCTCAAGGGGCGCGAACTGAAAC
>CANFED010000022.1 GCA_947445995.1 Oxalobacteraceae bacterium
CAAACTCGACTCCACCGAACCCGATTTTCTGGCCCGGCTCGACGCCGTGCTGGCCTTCGATGCCAGCGACGACGCGGCCATCGATCAGGCTGCCGCCACCATCCTCGCTGAAGTCAAACGGCGTGGCGACGAAGCTGTGCTGGAGTTCACGAATCAATTCGATCATGTGGCCGCTGACAGTGTCAGTGCGCTCGAAATCCCGTCGGCCGAATTGCACGCCGCGCTGCACAATCTGTCGCCGGTGCGACGCGACGCATTGCAGCAGGCCGCCGACCGCGTGCGCAGTTATCATGAGCGTCAGAAAGTCGAATGCGGTTCTGCCGGCTTCACCTACACCGAGGCCGATGGCACCGTGCTGGGTCAGAAAGTCACCCCACTCGACCGCGTCGGCATCTACGTCCCCGGCGGCAAGGCCGCGTATCCGTCCTCGGTACTGATGAATGCGATCCCGGCCAAGGTGGCCGGCGTGGCCGAAGTCATCATGGTCGTGCCCACTCCGGCAGGCGTCAAGAACCAGCTGGTGCTGGCCGCAGCGGCCATTGCCGGTGTCGATCGCGTCTTCACGATAGGCGGTGCGCAAGCAGTCGGTGCGCTGGCCTATGGCACGGCCACGATCCCGCAAGTCGACAAGATCGTCGGCCCCGGTAATGCCTATGTGGCCGCTGCCAAGCGCCGCGTCTTTGGCATCGTCGGCATCGACATGATTGCCGGTCCGTCCGAGATCCTCGTAATCTGCGACGGCAGCACCGATCCTGACTGGATCGCGATGGACCTGTTCTCGCAAGCCGAACATGACGAGCTGGCGCAATCGATTTTGCTGTGTCCGGATGCCGCCTATTTGCAAGCGGTCGAAGCCAGTATCAACCGGCTCATCGAAGAGATGCCGCGCAAGGCAACCATCGCCACGTCGCTGACGAATCGCGGCGCGCTGATCAAGGTGCGTAGCATGGAAGAAGCCTGCGAGATCGCCAACCGCATCGCGGCCGAGCATCTGGAGATTTCTGCTGCCGAGCCGCAGTACTGGGCTGACCAGATCCGTCATGCCGGCGCGATGTTCCTCGGACGTTTTTCGTCGGAAGCGCTGGGCGATTATTGCGCCGGTCCCAACCATGTGCTGCCGACCTCGCGCACGGCACGGTTCTCGTCGCCACTGGGGGTGTATGACTTCCAGAAGCGCTCGTCGATCATTCATGTCAGCGCCGCCGGTGCCATCACGCTGGGCAAGATCGCCGCCGAACTCGCCTATGGCGAAGGCTTGCAGGCACATGCCCGCTCCGCAGAAATGCGCTTGCGATGAATGCCGGACCGTGGCGTGGCTGACTGGCGCAATCAAGTCTTTTGCGAAGATGCGCTGGCGGGACTGGCGCGTATTCCCGATGGTGCGATCGACCTGATTCTGGCCGATCCGCCTTACGGGCTTGGCAAGGATTACGGCAACGATTCGGACAAGCTGGCCACCGCAGAATATCTGGCGTGGATGCAATGCTGGATCGACGCCGCACTGCCCAAGCTCAAGCCCAACGGTAGCCTGTACATTTTTTTGACATGGCGCTATTCGCCGGAAATTTTCGTGCTGCTGAAACAGCGCATGACGATGGTCAATGAAATCGTCTGGGACAGGCGGGTGCCATCGATGGGCGGCACCGTGCGCAAGTATTCATCGGTGCACGACACGATCGGCTTTTTCGCCAATAGCAAGGATTACTACTTCGACCTCGATGCGATCCGGATTCCGTACGACGCGGTGACCAAGAAAGCCCGCTCGCGTTCGATCTTCGTCGGCGCGAAATGGCTGGAGCTTGGCTACAACCCGAAGGATGTCTGGAGCGTCTCGCGTCTGCACCGCGAACACCGTGAACGCGCCGATCATCCGACCCAGAAGCCGCTCGAGATTATCGAGCGCATGGTCAAGGCCTCGTGTCCACCGGATGGCATCGTGCTCGATCCGTTCATGGGCAGCGGCACCACGGCGGTCGCTGCAAAACGCTGCGGCCGCCAGTTTGTCGGCTTCGAACTCAATGCCGACTATTGCGCGATGGCTGCGCAGCGGCTGGCGCAACTCGACACGGACGCGCAAGACGCGGCCTGATTTTTACCTTGCTTACGGATATCTCATCATGTCGTTAATCGAAAACATCATCCGTCCCGAAGTGCGTGCGCTGTCGGCCTATCACGTGCAGGATGCGGACGGCTTCCTGAAACTCGATGCGATGGAAAATCCGTACCAGTTGTCTGCCGAGCTGCGCGCAGAACTCGGAGTGCGGTTGGCCGATGTCGCCATGAACCGCTATCCGGTGCCAAGCTACGGCAAGCTCAAGGCCGGACTGTGCGCGCGCTTCGGCGTGCCGGAAGGTTTCGATGTGGTGCTCGGCAATGGCTCGGACGAACTGATCGCGATGGTCTCGGTCGCCTGTGCACGGCCGGGCGCGAAGGTACTGGCACCGCTGCCGGGCTTCGTGATGTATGCGATGTCGGCGCGCTTCGCCGGGATGGAATTTGTCGGCGTGCCGTTGCAAGCCGACCTGACGCTGGACTTGCCTGCGATGCTCGCTGCAATCGCCGAGCACCGACCCGCGATCACTTATCTGGCCTATCCGAATAATCCGACCGGCACGCTGTTCGATAGCGCCGACATCGTCGCCATCCTGCATGCGGTGGGCGACAGCGGTGTCGTCATCGTCGATGAAGCCTACCAGCCATTCGCACCGGCGAGCTTCATGCCGCGTCTGGCCGAGTTCGATAATCTGATCGTCATGCGTACCGTCTCGAAGCAGGGGCTGGCCGGCATTCGACTTGGCTACATGTCTGGCAGCGCTGCGCTGCTGGCAGAATTTGACAAGGTGCGTCCGCCTTACAACATCAACGTGCTGACCCAGGCCGCCGCCGAATTCGTGCTTGAACATACCGATATCCTGGACGCACAGGCAACGATTTTGCGCGAGCAGCGCGGCGTTCTCAGTACTGCGCTGGCCGCGTTGCCGGGTGTCGAAGTCTTCCCGTCCGCGGCCAATTTCCTGCTGATCCGGATTCGCGGCAACGGCAAAACCGGTGATGCCGTTTTCGCCGATCTGCTGACGCGCAAAGTACTGATTAAAAATGTGGGTAAAATGCATTCTCTGCTGGAAGATTGCCTGCGGATTACCGTCAGCACACCGGAAGAAAACGCCGCATTTCTCGCTGCATTTACCGCATCCCTTTCATCATCATCTGGACCGAACAATGTCAACCGCACCTGAAATCCAGCGCATCGCCGCTGTCACCCGCAACACCAACGAGACCAAGATCAGCGTCACAATCAACCTCGATGGCACCGGGCGTCAAAACCTGAAATCGGGCGTGCCGTTTCTTGATCACATGATGGATCAGATTGCCCGTCACGGCCTGTTCGATCTTGATGTCGACTGCGACGGCGACCTGCATATCGATGCGCATCACACGGTCGAAGACATCGGCATCACGATCGGTCAGGCGTTTGCGCTGGCCATTGGCGACAAGAAGGGCGTGCGTCGCTACGGCCATGCTTACGTGCCGCTCGATGAAGCCTTGTCGCGCGTGGTGATTGATTGCTCCGGCCGGCCGGGCCTCGAATTCAATGTGCCGTTCACCCGTTCGATGATCGGCGCGTTCGATGTCGATCTGGTGCATGAATTTTTCCAGGGCTTCGTCAATCACGCCCTGGTCACGCTGCACATCGACAACCTGCGTGGCGACAATGCCCATCATCAATGCGAGACCGTGTTCAAGGCGTTCGGTCGGGCGTTGCGCATGGCCGCCGAACGTGATCCGCGCTCGGCCGGCACGATTCCGTCGACCAAAGGCTCGTTGTAAGTCGTCCGTTTTTTCATTGATGTCAGACCTTCAAGCATGAACAAAATTGTAGTAGTCGATTACGGCATGGGGAACTTGCGCTCGGTAGCGCAAGCCTTGCGGCATGTGGCACCGGACGCCGATGTGCGCATTTCCGGTGACGTGCAGGACATCATCACGGCCGACCGTCTGGTACTGCCGGGGCAGGGCGCGATTCCGGATTGCATGCGCTGCCTGCGCGAATCCGGTTTGCAGGATGCGCTGCTTGAGGCGGTGCGCAGCAAGCCGCTGCTTGGTGTTTGTGTCGGAGAGCAGTTGCTGTTCGACTGGAGCGAAGAAGGCGACACGCCCGGTCTTGGTCTGCTGCCCGGAAAAGTCGTCAAGTTCCAGCTCGATGGCCAGTTGCAGGAAGATGGCTCACGCTTCAAAGTGCCGCAGATGGGATGGAACCGGGTACGTCAGACGGCAATTCATCCTCTTTGGGAAGGTATTCCCGACCAGAGTTATTTTTATTTCGTGCACAGTTATTACGCCCAACCTGCTGACGCATCGCATGTTGCTGGCGAGAGCTTGTACGGAGCACCTTTTGCCTGTGCGGTTGCGCGTGATAATATTTTTGCGACCCAGTTCCATCCCGAAAAAAGTGCGTCGGCCGGTTTGCAGCTCTACAAGAATTTTGTGCACTGGAATCCCTGAGCGCGGTCTTACCGATCGCTTGTCATTTACATTTTTATTTACTTAACCAACAGCCATGTTGCTCATTCCCGCTATCGATCTCAAAGACGGTCATTGTGTCCGCCTCAAACAAGGTGACATGGATCAGGCCACCGTATTTTCCGAAGACCCAGGCGCGATGGCGCGTCACTGGCTTGAGCAGGGCGCGCGGCGCCTGCATCTGGTCGACCTCAACGGTGCGTTCGCCGGCAAGCCAAAAAATGAAAGTGCGGTCAAGGCCATCGTCAAGGCAGTGCGCGAGTTTGCCGAAGCCAATGGCATCGATGAAATCCCGATCCAGCTCGGTGGCGGTATCCGCGACCTCGACACCATCGAACGTTACCTCGATGATGGCTTGAGTTACATCATCATCGGTACCGCCGCCGTCAAGAATCCGGGCTTTCTGCAGGACGCCTGCAGCGCCTTTCCGGGCCAGATCATCGTCGGCCTCGACGCCCGCGACGGCAAGGTCGCCACCGATGGCTGGAGCAAACTGACCGGCCACGAAGTCATCGACCTGGCGCGCAAATTCGAAGACTACGGTTGTGAGGCCATCGTCTACACCGACATCGGCCGCGACGGCATGATGGGCGGCATCAACATGGAAGCCACCGTCAAGCTGGCGCAAAGCATGACGATCCCGGTCATCGCGTCCGGCGGCGTGCATAACGTCAAGGATGTCGAGGCGCTGTGCGCAGTGCAATTCGAAGGCATCGAAGGCGTCATCTGCGGACGCTCGATTTATGAAGGCACGCTGGATTTGCGCTCGGCGCAAGAGCGTGCCGATACGCTGACCGCCGATCTGGATCAAACGATCCCCGATGTCCCATGACACTGGCAAAACGGATCATTCCCTGTCTTGACGTGACGGCCGGTCGCGTCGTCAAGGGCATCAATTTTCTTGAGTTGCGCGACGCGGGTGACCCGGTAGAAATCGCCCGCCGCTACGACGAGCAGGGTGCCGACGAGATTACCTTTCTGGACATCACGGCCACGTCGGACGGGCGCGACCTGATTCTGCACATCATCGAAGCCGTTGCCTCAACGGTCTTCATTCCGCTGACGGTGGGTGGTGGTGTGCGCGTGGTCGAAGACGTGCGACGCTTGCTCAATGCTGGTGCCGACAAGGTCAGCATCAATTCGTCGGCAATTAGCAATCCGCAGCTGGTATTCGACGCGGCGCAAAAGCACGGCTCGCAATGCATCGTCGTGGCTATTGATGCGAAGCGTTCCGGTGAAGGCAAGTGGGAAGTCTTTACCCACGGCGGGCGCAAGCCGACCGGACTGGACGTGATCGAATGGGCGAAAAAAATGGCCGCATTCGGTGCCGGCGAATTGCTGCTGACCAGCATGGATCGCGACGGCACGCGTAGCGGCTTTGATCTGGCGTTAACCGCAGCGGTTTCCGATGCGGTTACTATTCCGGTCATTGCTTCTGGTGGTGTCGGTGGTTTGCAGGATCTTGCCGATGGCATTCGTATCGGCAAAGCCGATGCAGTTCTGGCGGCAAGTATTTTCCATTACGGCCATCACACGATTGCCGAAGCCAAGCAGTTCATGGCGGCCCAACAGATAGCGGTGAGATTGACATGAGTATCAAGGTAAAGTGGCTCAACAAGGTCAAGTGGGACGAATATGGTCTGGTCCCGGTGATCGCTCAGGAACTTGGTTCCAATGATGTGCTGATGTTTGCATGGATGAATCGCGATGCGCTTGAGCGAACGGTCGAACTGGGCGAAGCAGTGTACTGGAGCCGGTCGCGCAAGAAGTTGTGGCACAAGGGCGAAGAGTCCGGGCACACGCAAAAGGTGCACGATATTCGCCTCGACTGCGATGAAGATGTCGTTCTGCTGAAAGTGGAACAAACCGGCAATATCGCTTGTCACACTGGGCGACATTCGTGTTTCTTTCAGAAGTTCGAAGGCACCGTCGGCGATGGCGAGTGGGTCAGCGTTGATCCAGTGCTCGTGGACCCTGCCAGTATTTACAAATAACCGGTGGCGCAGCCCGGCTGCGCTGTTACTCCCTCTTTCCTACAAGGCACAGGTTGTGATGGTTCCCCGACTATCGCAGCAAGATCTCATGAGTACTACATTGCAAAGACTGGCTACCGTGATTGAAAGCCGCAAACTGGCCAACGGCGGCGATCCGGAGAATTCGTATGTTTCCCGATTGTTTTCGAAAGGCGATGATGCAATCCTGAAAAAAATTGGCGAGGAAGCGACCGAGACCGTGATGGCGGCCAAGGATGCGCGGGTCGACGGGGATACCAGCAAGGTGATTTATGAATGCGCGGACCTGTGGTTCCATTCGCTGATCATGCTGGCGCAGTTCAACCTGACGCCTCAGCAGGTGCTTGATGAACTGGCGCGTCGCGAAGGACTGTCCGGGATCGAGGAAAAAGCCAACCGTAAATTGATCGAACGTGAACTAAACGGCGACTGAGTTACCACTGAGTTACCACTGAGCTACCACTGAGCGGGGCAGTGTCCCGTTGGTCAGTATTAGTCTTCAGTAACAGTCTTCAGCAACAATCCATTCTCTTTCGGAGCAACCGCATGACCGCCTGCCTTTTCTGCAAGATCGCTGCGAAACAGATTCCGTCCACCGTGATTTATGAGGACGATGACGTGGTGGCGTTCCTCGATATCCATCCAGCGGCGCCGGTTCATTTTCTGATCGTACCGAAGGAACATGTTGCCACCCTCGCCGATTGCACCGAGCAGCATGCCACCTTGCTTGGCAAGATCATGCTGCTCGCGCCCAGGCTGGCCGCAGAGCAGGGCTGCAATTACGTTGTCGATGCCGAAGGCGTTGCCAGCGGTGGTTTCAAGACACTTTTTAACACCGGCCCGGATGGCGGTCAGGAGGTGTACCATTTGCACCTCCATGTGATTGGCGGTCCGCATCCTTGGCGCGGCTAGTCGCCGGTCCTAATCCAATCATCAAATCATCGTAGTTCGTTTGCATACGCAAGGAGTAATTGTCATGGGTTCATTCAGTATCTGGCATTGGTTAATCGTTCTGGTCATCGTGATGCTGGTTTTCGGCACCAAGAAAATCGGCAGCATGGGCTCGGATCTTGGCAAAGCGGTCAAGGGTTTCAAGGATGGTGTCAAAGGCGATGAAGACGCCGAGGCTGGCAAGTCAGCTACCGCCAAGTCGGACGACAAGGCCACCATTGACGTTGACGCGAAAGAGAAGACGAAGAGCTGATGCGGCGCTGGCTGGATTTTCCAGTCAGCCCGGTTCACTCTGACTCCCCCACATGATAGATCTCGGTCTCACCAAGATTGCCTTGATAGGCGTTGTTGCCCTGGTCGTTATCGGCCCGGAAAAGCTCCCGCGTGTCGCCCGCATGGCCGGTACCTTGTACGGTCGCGCGCAACGTTATATTTTGCAAGTCAAGTCCGAAGTCAGTCGCGAGATTGAGCTGGACGAACTGCGCAAGATGCACAGAGATGTGCAGGAAGCCGCCAGTGATGTCGGTCAGAGCATTTCGAAAAGCATGAACGAGGTTGAGAGTTCAATGCAATCGGCCTGGATCGGTACCGCGCACGAAGATAATGCCCTGAGTGACACGCCGACGCCTGACCAGGTAGCTGTCAAGGTGAAACTTTTCCGCAAGAAAAAACTGGCGCGCAATTCGGCTCTGCCAAGCTGGTACAAGCATCAGAATGGCCACAAGTCTCATGTCATTTCCGGTGCGGCACGTGTTGCCAGATACCGGCCCTCCGGTACCTCGGGAAACGGCTTTTTCCTGTGACGGCCGTCATTCGTTGTCATGACTATTCTTTTTTGAAATTCCCTGTTCCCGGCGCCTCATCATGAAACCAGACATTCTGTCGGAGGGGGTGCAAGACACCTTCATTTCGCACCTGATCGAACTGCGTAATCGTATCCTCAAGGCCTCGATTGCCGTGGTCGTCGTGTTCCTTTGCCTGATGCCCTGGGCAGGTAATATCTATGATTTGCTCGCGTATCCGATGATGGTGGCATTGCCGGAGGGTAGTCACATGATTGCCACCGGGGTCATTACGCCGTTCCTGATCCCGGTCAAGGTAACGTTGCTGGTGGCTTTCATGATCGCGTTGCCGTGGGTGCTTTATCAGCTCTGGGCTTTTGTTGCTCCCGGTCTGTATTCCCACGAAAAAAAATTGATCGCCCCGCTGGTAGTGTCGTCCTCGGTGCTGTTCGTGACCGGCGTCGCATTCTGTTATTTCCTCGTGTTCAGCGTCGTATTTAAATTCGTCAACAACTTTGCGCCGAAGTCGATTTCGGTCGCACCGGATATCGACGCTTACTTCGGTTTCGTGATGACAATGTTCATTGCATTCGGATTGACTTTCGAAGTGCCGATTGTCGTGATCGTGCTGGTGCGAATGGGGATTGTCTCGGTCGAGAAGTTGCGCGAGGTACGTCCGTACGTGATTGTCGGCGCATTCGTGCTCGCCGCTGTCGTGACCCCGCCGGATATCATGAGTCAGCTCTTGCTGGCAGTGCCGCTCTGTGTTCTGTATGAAGTGGGCTTGCTGATTGCGCCCATGTTCGTTCGTATGACCAAGGCTCCCGAAGACCTTCCGGAAGCCTAGACCTGCCGTAAGCCTAAGCCTGCCGCAGCCACTGGATCAGTGGCTGCACATCCTTGAAGGCGCTGGCAACATCGTTTTCCAGAGCCGCCGATGTGGTGCCCGACAAACTGGTCGCGCTCCAGGCGATAAAGTTCTTCAGCTTGATCGTCTCGATTTGCGGCTCCTCCGCGTCGAATCCTTTGGGCGGGCGTGTCAGCTTGCCTTCCTGCTGCAATCCGCCGTAGCGTGCATCGAAACGCTTGTTCTTCAGTGCCTTTGTCAGGCCGTCAGGATCGGTGATCACATGTTGACGAATCAATCGGAGACGGTCGGCTGGCGGCATGTATTCGCCGCCGGCCACCAGCAAGTTGCCAGCTGCATCAATCTGGAAATAGTACGAAGGCCCGCCACCCTGGCTGGGCTTCTTCATTCCGTTCGGAATAATTGCAGCTGAAAACGTCGTCTTGTAGGGAATCTTGACGTGCGAAAAACGCATGTCGCGGTTGATGCGAAAGAGCGCTTTTTTGGGATTGCAATCGGCCACCAGCGGATCGAACCGCGCCATCGTCGCAATCAGTCCGGTGACCAGTTCGAGAAATTCGGCGCGCAGGATGTCATAGCGCGGTTTGTTCATGACGAACCAGGCACGGTTGTTATTCTCGGAAAGCTCGGCGAGAAATTGAGTCAGGTCGCGCAGATGCATGGGGCTTATTCGCTTTCTGTCGGTCGCGGTTGCTGCTTTGGTCGTTTGCCGATGGTGACATCGAGCGTGGTTTCCTGCAGTTTCCGTTGCACCGTCATTTTCGCTTTCATGCCTGGGGTGAGTTGCGCGATCAGATTCAGCATTTCGGTGGTGTCGGTAACGGGCTTGCCTTCGACCGCCAGGAGAATATCGCCAGGTCGCATGCCCGCACGGTCGGCCGGGCCGTTGCGTTGAACCCCAGCAATGATGGCACCGGATTTACGGTTAAGGCCAAAGCTTTCGGCGAGTTCCGGCGTGATGTCCTGCGGTTCGACGCCTATCCAGCCGCGCACGACCGAGCCGGTTTTAATGATCGACTCCATCACCATTTTGGCGGTACTCACGGGTATGGCGAAACCAATGCCAAGCGAGCCACCGCTGCGCGAATAAATTGCGGTATTGATGCCGAGCAGGTTGCCATTCGTATCGATCAGCGCGCCCCCTGAGTTGCCAGGGTTGATGGCGGCATCCGTCTGGATGAAATTTTCAAAGGTATTGATGTTCAGGTGATTGCGGCCCAGCGCAGAGATAATGCCCATCGTCACCGTCTGGCCAACACCGAACGGATTGCCGATGGCAAGCACAACATCGCCGACCATTGTCTGCTCGATGTGCCCGAGCGTGATTGCGGGCAGATTTTGCAACGCGACCTTGACGACGGCGAGGTCGGTTTCCGGATCTGCACCGACCACTTTGGCGACGGCTTTGCGTCCGTCGGCAAAGGCAACTTCAATTTCGTCTGCCGCTTCAACCACATGGTTATTGGTCAGGATGTAGCCTTGCGAACTGATGACGACACCCGAGCCAAGGCTCACCTGTTTTTCGTCCATCTCCGGGCGCTCGCCAAAAAACTTCCGGAAAAATGGATCGTCGAGCATTGGATTGCGTGCTTGCCTTGATCCTTTGGTCGTATAGATATTGACTACGGATGGCATGGCCACGCGTGCCGCATCACGATACGAGCCCTGCGTTGCCGGTAGCGCATTGGCTGGTGCTACCTGCACCGCTACGGTGGACGAGCCCAGTCGTACTTGCCGTGAGCTGCCCGGCAGGTTATTCAACCACTCGGGCTTGAGGGTAGCGACGATAAACCAGAGAGCAAGTGCCACGGTAGCGGTTTGGGCAAACAGAAGCCAGAGACGTCGCATAAATAGTGATCAGTGATAGTGAGTGAAAAGTGAGTGGGAACGGTCGTCTCAAGGCGGGATGGTCGTCGACTATTTGCGTAGCGCGTCGCGGATTTCACGCAGCAGGAGGACATCTTCCGGTGTCACTGCGGGTGTCGGCACGGGCACAGGCTGCTTGCGCTTGGCTGCATTTACCAGTCGAACCATCTGGAAAATGATAAACGCCAGAATAACAAAGTTGATCAATATGGTCAGAAAGCTGCCATAGGCAAACACGGCACCTGCTTTTTTTGCTTCGATCAATGAAAGCTGTATGCCCTGGCCATTGAGCGGAATGTAATAGTTGGCAAAATCGAGGCCGCCAAAAATTGTGCTGACGACTGGCATGATCAGATCCTGCACAATCGAATCGACAATCTTGCCGAATGCAGCACCGATAATGACACCGACGGCAAGGTCCATGACATTGCCCTTGACGGCGAAAGTTTTGAATTCCTGCATCATCCCCATGTGTCCCCCTCAATTGGATAGTTGCCAAAATCGCGATTGTACCGTCGCCGCATGGTCTGCGCTACGAGCGCTTTGCGTCGCTGGCGTGCGATGGATTAAACCTTGGTTAAAAATACGTTTTAGCCAGTTGTTGGTTGTGATGGCTGAAAATCAAGTCCCGACCCAAAAGATTCCATCGAAAAACTTCATTAATATTTCTCCCTGAGGGTGTATTCGCTTTAAAAGGACTGTGGCCTCCGATATAATCCACGGTTGCTAGAAGTTTCGAACGGAATTCGCATTTTGACTGATTGGGGTTGGTATGAGTAACGAAAAACAGGTCGATTCCGGTCGACGTGGTTTGCTCGTCGCGACGTGCGCGGCAGGTGGAGTAGCAGGACTGGCAACAGCGGGAGCGCTAGTGTCTACATTTGCACCGTCCGAGCGGGCAAAAGCCGCCGGGGCTTCGGTGGAAGTCGATATTGCAGGCCTCGCGCCTGGCGAGATGAAGACCGTGGAATGGCGCGGCAAGCCGGTATGGATTCTCAAGCGCACGACAGAGATGATGGCTTCGCTCAAGGATACAAAAACCGACGCCGAGCTGGCAGACCCGAATTCCGAGCGCAACAAGGATGAGTTGACGCCAGAATATGCGCGCAATGAATTCCGTTCGATCAAGCCAGAGATTCTGGTTGCCGTCGGAATCTGCTCGCATCTGGGATGTTCGCCAGGTACCAAGTTCCAGACTGGACCGCAGCCATCTTTGCCGGATGACTGGCATGGCGGGTTTCTCTGCCCTTGTCATGGTTCGACATTCGACCTCGCAGGTCGTGTCTACAAGAACAAACCCGCACCGGACAATCTTCAGGTGCCGCGTCACATGTTTCTTGGCGATGGCAAGATAGTCATCGGCAAAGACGAGAAAGGCGAGGCGTAATCATGGCGTTTCACGAAAAAAAATTGCCGGCCGATGCGCCAATGGCAGAAAAGGCCCTGAACTGGGTCGATTCGCGTTTTCCGCTGACCAAGCTCTGGAACGACCAATGGGGCCAGTATTACGCGCCTAAAAACTTCAACTGGTTCTACATCTTCGGCTCGCTGGCGATGCTGGTGCTGGTGATGCAGATCGTGACCGGTATCTTCCTGGTCATGCACTACAAGCCGGATGCCACGCTGGCGTTTGCTTCCGTCGAATACATCATGCGAGATGTGCCGTGGGGCTGGCTGGTGCGCTACATGCACTCGACCGGGGCTTCGGCGTTTTTCATCATTATCTATCTGCATATGACTCGTGCGCTGCTGTACGGCTCATACCGCAAGCCGCGTGAACTGATATGGCTGTTTGGTGTGGCGATTTTCCTGTGCCTGATGGGCGAAGCGTTCTTCGGTTATCTGCTGCCTTGGGGCCAGATGTCCTACTGGGGCGCTCAGGTGATCGTCAATCTGTTCGGCGCAATTCCATTCATTGGTCCTGACTTGTCGCTGTGGATTCGTGGCGACTACGTGGTGTCCGATGCGACCCTGAACCGTTTCTTTGCTTTCCATGTGATTGCCATTCCGCTGGTTTTGCTGGGTCTGGTAGTGGCTCACCTGATCGCGCTGCATGAAGTTGGTTCGAATAACCCAGACGGTATCGACGTCAAGGAAACACTGGGCCCCGATGGTCATCCGCTGGATGCGATTCCATCCCATCCTTACTACTCGGTCCATGACTTGTATGGCGTGACGATCTTCCTGACAATTTTCAGCGCAGTTATTTTCTTTGCTCCTGAAATGGGTGGCTACTTCCTTGAGTACAACAACTTCCTGCCAGCGGATTCTCTCAAGACACCTCCGCACATTGCGCCGGTTTGGTATTTCACACCGTTTTACTCGGTGCTACGGGCAACGACATCGCAATTCCTTTACGCAATGATGGTGGCAGTGGCGGCCTACGTGGCGTTGCTGATCCTGAAGTCACGCCTGACCGGATTGGTCAAGATGGCATCTGCCGTTATCGGACTGGTGGCAATTGCTTCGATGTTTGTGCTTGATGCCAAGTTTTTTGGTGTGGTACTGATGGGTGCTTCGGTGATGATCCTGGCTGGCATGCCGTGGCTCGATCATTCCGAAGTCAGATCGATCCGGTATCGTCCAACCTGGCACAAGTATGTGTATGTCGTCTTTGGTATTTCATTCCTGGTGCTCGGTTACCTCGGCGTATTGCCTCCAACGGATGGCCGCACGCTGGTCGCGCAAATCTGTACATTCATTTACTTTGGCTTCTTCCTCTTGATGCCGTGGTGGAGTGCCGCTGGAAAATTCAAGCCCGTGCCGAAACGTGTCACGTTTCACCCGCACTAATTCGCCAAGGGATCAAGAATGAAACTATTTAAAAAATTGATATTGGTGCTGGCATTCGTGCCTGCACTGGCTCTGGCGAATGAAGGCGGTCCTAAGCTCGACCGTGCGCCCGACCATGCTACTGACCTGTCCTCACTCCAGCATGGCGCAAAGCTGTTTGTTAACTATTGCTTGAACTGTCATGCAGCAGCATCCATGCGTTACAACAGAATGCGCGACATCGGCTTGAGCGAAGATCAGATCAAGGCCAACCTGCTGTTTGCTACTGACAAGGTGGGCGATCTGATGAAGGTGTCGATGGCACCAAAGGACGCCAAGGAATGGTTTGGCGTGGTGCCGCCGGATCTGTCGGTGATGTCACGGGCGAAGTCTTCCGGAGCAGGTTCCGGGGCGGATTATCTGTACACCTATCTGCGCACGTTCTACAAGGATACAAGCCGTCCGACCGGCTGGAACAATATGGTGTACCCGAACGCTGCGATGCCACATGTATTGTGGGAACTTCAAGGTATTCGCGAAGCCAAATACGTCGAGGTCAAAGATCCACATGACGAATCCAAGGTCATGCACAAGTTTGCCGGCTACACGCAGGTCAAGCCGGGAAAAATGACCACGATCGAATACGATCAGGCCATTGGTGATCTGGTCGGATTCATGAGCTGGATGGGTGAGCCGGCACAAAACCAGCGCCGTCGCCTCGGTGTCATCGTTCTGCTTTTCATGAGCTTGTTTGTCGTCCTCGCCTGGCGCTTGAATGCGTCGTTCTGGAAAGAAGTCAAGTAAGTTGTCTGGCCCGCACGTTGCGGGCAGGTTTGTCGGGGTGAGACGGTAGTCGTCTCACCCCGTTGTTTCTAAGGAACTACAAAATGATGGTTCTCTACTCGGGCACCACTTGCCCGTTTTCCCAACGCTGCCGCCTGGTCCTGTTTGAAAAAGGCATGGACTTTGAAGTGCGCGATGTCGACTTGTTCAACAAGCCGGAAGATATTTCGACGATGAATCCTTATGGTCAGGTACCCATCCTGGTCGAACGCGATTTGATTCTGTACGAGTCAAACATCATCAACGAATATATCGACGAACGGTTTCCGCATCCTCAACTGATGCCAGCTGATCCGCTGATGCGCGCTCGTGCACGCCTGATGCTGTTCAACTTCGAAAAAGAATTGTTCGTTCATGTGCATACGCTTGAAAATGACAAGTCCAAGGGCGCTGATAAATTGCAGGAAAAAGCACGTCAGGAGATCCGTGATCGTCTGACTACGCTGGCACCTTTGTTCCTGAAAAACAAATACATGCTGGGCGATGATTTTTCGATGCTCGATGTTGCTGTTGCGCCGTTACTCTGGCGTCTGGATCACTATGGCATCGAGCTGTCGAAGACAGCCGCGCCGCTGATGAAATATGCCGAGCGGATTTTCTCCCGCCCTGCCTATATCGAGGCGCTGACGCCATCTGAAAAAGTGATGCGTCGCTGATCGCGTCTTCCATCGCAACGCGTTTGCGCGCACTCTGGAAGTTATTTTCCAGAGTGCGCGGCAAGCAGTCTCCTGATAGGTACTTGCTGAGTCCCATGCCCGAATCTTCTACCAAGCCCTACCTTCTGCGCGCCATCTACGAGTGGTGCACTGACAATGGCTATACGCCCTACCTGGCTGTTCTCGTTGATGCGAGTACCAAGGTGCCAATGCAGTTCGTCAAAAATGGCGAGATCGTGCTGAATATCAGTTTCGATGCAACCAGTGCGCTGAAGATGGACAACGACCTGGTGCGTTTCAGTGCTCGTTTTGGAGGGGTATCCCGCGACATTTCGGTTCCCGTTGATAACATCATCGCCATCTATGCTCGTGAAAACGGACAGGGCATGGCTTTCGAAGTGTCCCGTTTTCCTGCGCGGGATAGCGATGCGGGCGTCGAATCGGGAAACAATGAGGCGGCATCTGGCGCGGAGAAGGCCAGCATTGCACCGACGTTGACATCGGTTCCTCAATCGTCACAGGAGCCTGGAGAAAGCAGCGGTCACGATGACGACCCGCAGCCACAACCTCCAAAAAAAGGTGGTCGTCCAACGCTCACGCGCATCAAGTAATCAAGTACAATACGCACTTTCCAGTTTCGCCGATTTAGCTCATCTGGTAGAGCACATGATTTGTAATCATGGGGTGGCGGGTTCAAGTCCTGCAATCGGCACCAGATAAAAAGCCCGTGATCATATCGATCACGGGCTTTTTTCATTCTGGTAGCTGACGTTGTCTATTCCGTTGTCTATCCCGCTGGCTATACGTTACCGGCTTTCAAACCACCCCATCGGGGAGTCATCTGATGCCCGACGCTGACCATGTCCAGCACGCGTCCGACCGTGTGGTCGACCATCTCTGCGATGGAGGCAGGACGCTGATAGAACCCCGGCAACGGCGGGAAAATGATGCCGCCCATTTCCGTGACTGAGGTCATGTTGCGCAGGTGCGCAAGATTGAAAGGCGTCTCGCGAACCATCATGATGAGTCGTCGTCGCTCCTTCAGAACGACGTCGGCGGCACGCGTGATCAGGTTATCCGACATACCCATTGCCACCGAAGCCAGCGTCTTCATCGAGCAGGGAGCAATGATCATTCCGTCCGACTGAAACGATCCGCTGGCAATCGAGGCACCGACATCTCTGACGTTATGAACCACGTCGGCCAGTGTGCCGACCTGTTTGCGGTCCATGTCGAGTTCATGATGCAGGTTGAGTACGCCGGACTCGGACACCATCAGATGGGTTTCGATGCCGCCGACTTCACGCAATACCTGCAGCAGACGCACCCCGTAGATCGATCCGGAAGCCCCGGTGATGGCAATAATCAGGCGGCGTGGCGCTGCGGCTTGCATCACATCAGGCCTTGAGCAGGGTTTGCAGTTCGCCGGATTCAAACATCTCGTTCATGATGTCCGTACCACCGACGAATTCGCCGTTGACGTACAACTGCGGCACGGTCGGCCAGTTGGAATAGTCTTTGATGCCCTGGCGAACGTCGGCGTCGTCCAGCACATTGATGGTGACGAGATTTTCGACGCCACTCGTTTTCAGTAGTTGAATCGCACGACCCGAAAAACCGCATTGCGGAAACTGGGCAGTGCCTTTCATAAACAGTACGACCGGGTTTTGGGTAACGGTCTCTTGAATCCAGGTTTTTACGTCGCTCATGCTTACCTCACTAGTTTGGTTGGTCATTATAGGAAAAAGCAGCTGCTCTTGCTTGATCAGGATTTGAGTTTTGCAAAGGCCGCCGCCATCGCATTGCCGGTATCGGGTGTGCGGGCTTGCTGCTGATGCTGTTGTGTCAGTCGTTTTGCATCAGTGCGATCAGCACGTTGCTCCACTTTTGCGCCGGCTACCGGTGCGCTGTCTGTCAGGCGCATTGTCAGCGCGATGCGCTTGCGCTTTTCATCGACCTCCAGCACTTTCACGCGTACCACCTGGCCAGCCTTGACGACGCTATGCGGGTCTTTGACAAAGGTGTTCGATAACGCAGAAATATGGACTAAGCCGTCCTGATGCACGCCGATATCGACGAAGGCACCGAATGCGGCGACGTTGGTGACCACGCCTTCGAGGATCATGTCAGGGCGCAGATCACGCAGCGCTTCGACACCCTCCTTGAAGGTCGCCGTGGTGAATTCCGGACGCGGGTCACGACCGGGTTTTTCAAGCTCCTTCAGGATGTCGGTAATCGTCGGCACACCGAACTTGTCATCGGCGTAGCGCGCCGGATTGAGCGACTTCAGCAAGCGCTCGTCGCCGATGATCGCTTTCACGTCTTTCTGGATATCCGCCAGAATTTTTTGTACCAGCGCATACGATTCCGGATGCACGGCAGAGGCATCCAGCGGATTGTCGCTGCCCATCACGCGCAAGAATCCAGCGGCCTGCTCGAAGGTCTTGTCGCCGAGCCGGGGCACGTCGCGCAGGGCGGCACGCGAGGTAAAGGCACCCTTCAAGTCGCGGTAGCTGACGATGCTTTGTGCGACGCTGCTGCTCAGGCCCGATACGCGTGCCAGTAACGGTGCCGACGCAGTATTGACATCGACCCCGACCGCATTGACGCAATCCTCCACCACTGCATCGAGTGAACGCGCCAATTGGGTCTGGCCGACATCATGCTGGTATTGCCCGACGCCGATCGACTTCGGATCGATCTTGACGAGCTCTGCCAACGGGTCCTGCAAGCGCCGGGCGATCGATACCGCACCGCGTATCGAGACATCCATGTCCGGCAATTCGCGCGAGGCAAATTCCGACGCCGAGTAGACCGAGGCACCCGCTTCGGAGACCACAATCTTGGTCATCTTCAGTTCCGGGCGCAGCTTGATCAGATCCTGGGCAAGTTTGTCGGTTTCGCGCGAGGCGGTGCCGTTGCCGATCGAGATCAGCGTGACCTTGTGTTTTTCAGCCAGTTGCGCCAGCGTGTGCAGCGAGCCATCCCAATCGTTACGCGGCTGGTGCGGATAAATGGTGCTGGTATCGACGACCTTGCCGGTGGCATCGACGACGGCGACTTTGACACCGGTGCGCAATCCCGGATCGAGCCCCATCGTTGCGTGCTGTCCGGCCGGTGCGGCCAGCAGCAGTGCTTTCAGATTGAGCGCAAAGACATTGATTGCCTCGACTTCGGCACGCTCACGCAGGCCGGTCATCAGCTCGGTTTCCAGATGCATGAATACTTTGACGCGCCAGGCCCAACGTACCGTGTCGGCCAGCCATTTGTCGGCGGGCCGGCCCTGATTGCGTACACCGAAGCGTGCCGCGATACGACCCTCGCACGGATTATGCGGGGCATCCCATTTCGGCTTTTCCAGTTCGGTGTCCAGACGCAGCACGATGGTCAGCATGTCTTCGCGCCGGCCACGGAACAGCGCCAGCGCACGGTGTGACGGGATCGTGCCCAGTGTTTCGGAGTAATCAAAATAGTCGGAAAACTTGGCACCCGCATCCTGTTGACCATCGATGACTTTCGATTCGACGATGCCGTGTTCGGTCAGGTATTCGCGCAGCGCCTGTAACAAGGTCGCGTCTTCGGCAAACCGTTCCATCAGTATCTGGCGTGCGCCATCAAGCGCGGCCTTGGTATCGGCGACGCCCGGATTGTCGCCGCTGTCGGTGCTGAATGGCGGCTTCAGATACGCCGCCGCCTCGACTTCCGGATCACGTTGCGGGTCAGCCAGCAGCGCATCGGCCAGTTCGGTCAGGCCGGCTTCGGCAGCGATCTGTGCCTTGGTGCGGCGCTTGAGCTTGAACGGCAGATACAGGTCTTCGAGGCGGGTCTTGTCTTCGGCGTGCAGGATCATGTCGAGCAAGGCCGGTGTCATCTTGTTCTGTTCTTCGATGGCGCTGATGATGGCGCTGCGACGTGCTTCGAGTTCGCGCAAATAACGCAGACGCTCTTCAAGCAGGCGCAACTGGATATCGTCGAGACCGCCGGTGACTTCCTTGCGATAGCGGGCGATGAACGGCACGGTCGCACCTTCGTCGAGCAGGGCGATGGCAGCGGCGACCTGAGCAGGACGGGCAACTAGTTCAAGGGCGAGGCGTTGTTCGATGGATGGCAGCATGGCGTGTTCAGTGAAGTGAAAATCAGGCGGTGAATAGGGACTGGTTGAATCAGGATTGCACGTAACGGCTACGACGTCACGCTATGCCGGCGACCGCCACTGACGCGAGCGATGCCGGCCAGGTCTGCCCAGCTTTGGACCTCGGAGAATTGCGCAGTATCGAGCAGCGTGCGTACCGCGGCAGCCTGATCGTAACCGTGTTCCAGCAGCAGCCAGCCAGCCGGTTCGAGGAACGCCGTCGCGCCGCTGATGATGTGGCGCAGCGCGCTCAGACCATCGGCATGATCAGTGAGCGCATCGACTGGTTCGAAGCGCAAGTCGCCTTCGCCCAGATGGTGGTCACCATCGACGATGTACGGGGGATTGGCGACAATCATGTCGAAACGTTGTCCGGTCAGCGCCGCATACCAGTCACTGCGTTGCAGGTGTACTTGCACGGCATGATAGGCCGCGTTCCGGCGTGCCACGGCAAGGGCGGCATCGCTGAGGTCGATTGCACTGACAGCAGCGTCACGCCGGCTGTTGGCAATCGCCACGGCGATCGCGCCGGAACCGGTGCCCATGTCGAGCACGCGACCCTGACGCGGCAGGCGATCGATCGCTAGCTCGACCAGTAGTTCGGTTTCCGGGCGCGGGATCAGGACTGCCGGAGTCACCTCGAAACGCAAGCCGTAAAACTCGCGCGTGCCGATCAGATAGGCGATGGGCTCGCCGGCAATGCGGCGCGCAAACAGCGCCGCCACACCGACTGCCTGAGCTGACGTGAGCGCCTGTTCGGATCGGGTAATGAGCTCGACGCGCGTCAGACCAAGCGCATGGCCGAGCAAGATGCGACGTTCCCCCAGTTCGGGTGCCGGTTGCCTCAGCACGGTATCGATAGTGTCGCCAGCGAGGATCATGGGCATGCTAGCGGCCGCGCTTGATAGCGATCCAGCCAAGTACCAGTACGAAACCGACAAACCAGACCAGCGACCATTGCGGAATGGACAGTCCGAAGATCGGTGCATACGGCGTGCTGCAGAAGCCGTCAGCCTTGAAGACCAGCGGCAGCCAGTTCGCCGGTGCCAGCGTATTGAGCGAGGTTTCCAGCGGATCGATACCGCACGTAATTTCCGGATGGGCCTTGACCCACAGATGCCAGCCGGCCGTACCTGCACCGGCCAGTGCGACCAGTGCCGCGAAGCCCGCGCCGGTGGCGCTGGTGCCGCGTGGCAGAAAGGCAAACACCAGGCAGATCAGCGCGATGGCTGCAAAGGCATAGCGCTGGATGATGCACAGCGGACAGGGTTGCATGCGCTCGACGATCTGCAAGTAGAGCCCGACACCGAGCAGAGCCAGACACGCCAGCGCGATACAGAACAGGATTGGTTTTGAGTTTTTCATGAGTTAGGCAGGGAAAGAAAAGTCGATGGATAAAAGGGCGCACATTCTTCACGATAACCGAAGCCAGCGAGAATCAGTTGTCCTCGCCCAAAGCGGCCAGCAGTTCGGCCTGGTGTTCAGTTGCCAGCGCACCGGTCAGATCATTGAGATCACCGTCCATGATGAAGTCGAGTTTGTAGAGCGTCAGGTTGATGCGGTGATCCGTCATGCGGCCCTGCGGGAAATTATAAGTGCGTATCCGTTCACTGCGGTCACCCGAACCGATCAGCGACTTGCGTGTTGCGGCTTCCTTTGATTGCTGCTCGCGCACTTGCGCATCCTTGATTCGCGCCGCTAGCACCTTGAGTGCCGACGCCTTGTTCTTGTGCTGGCTGCGGTCATCCTGGCATTCGACGACGATGCCGGTCGGCAGATGGGTGATGCGTACGGCCGAGTCGGTCTTGTTGATATGCTGGCCACCGGCGCCAGAGGCGCGATAAGTGTCGATACGCAAGTCGGACGGGTTGATGTCGACATCGCTGATCTCGTCGACCTCTGGCATGACGGCCACGGTGCAGGCCGAGGTATGGATACGACCTTGGGTTTCGGTCGTCGGCACCCGCTGCACGCGATGGCCACCGGACTCGAACTTCAGACGCGAATACGCGCCGTTGCCAATGACCCGCACGATAACTTCCTTGTAACCGCCGACATCCGAACTTGATTCCGACACCATCTCGACCTGCCAGCGATTGCGCTCGGCGTAGCGCGTGTACATGCGCAACAGGTCGCCGGCGAACAGCGCCGATTCATCACCGCCGGTGCCGGCGCGGATTTCGAGGAACAGGTTGCGTTCGTCGTTCGGGTCTTTCGGCAGCAGCATGGTTTGCAGGTCGGCTTCGATCTGCTCGGCGCGCGCGCGGGCAGCGAGGATTTCTTCTTGCGCAAAATCTCTCATGTCCGGATCGGCCAGCATTTCCTGCGCGGTGGCGATGTCGGCTTCGGTGACGCGGAAGCTGTCATACAACGCCACCAGCGGACCGAGTTCGGCATGCTCGCGGGTCAGCTTGCGATAGTTGTCCATGTCCGACGCGAGGTCTTCCTGGGTGAGCAGCTCATTGAGTTCACCCAGCCGGTCGGCCAGCTGATCAAGTTTGACGAGCATCGATGGTTTCATGGGACATCCTGGAAAGCGGGTGGGGCGCACGCCTGTTGGCGTACGGAACAGCGAGTAGCAGCAGCAAGAAACCGCGCGCGCGAAACCGGCTAGCGGCGATTGCGGAATAAATGCGGCAGCAGCGCTGCGAGGCGGGCGCGTTCCTCACCCTCGGCATTATTCAACGCATGTTGCGGGCCGTGCAGGAACTTGGCGGTCAGCCCGCGTGACAAGGCTTCGAGCACCACATTGATATCTTCGCCGCGTGCCAGCAGTTTGTGGGCGCGCTCCAGTTCATGCAAGCGCATCGCTTCGCTGGTTTCATGCAGTTCCTGAATGACTGGCACGACGGCGCGATGATCGATCCAGTGCATGAACGATTGCACACGGGTATCGATGATGGCCTCGGCTTGCGAGACTGCCGCCTGCCGGCTTTCAAGACCGGTCTGGACCACGGCACCAAGATCATCGACGGTGTACAGGAAGACGTCATCGAGGCGGGCAACTTCATGTTCGATGTCGCGCGGCACCGCCAGGTCGACCATGAACATCGGCTTGTGACGGCGAGTCTTGACCGCCCGTTCGACCATACCCAAACCGAGGATCGGCAATGCCGACGCAGTGCACGAGACGACGATGTCGAAAGCGGCGAGTTTGTCGGAGAGCTCGGCCAGCCTGATCGACTTGCCGCCGAATCGTTCTGCCAGTGCCTGGCCACGTTCCAGCGTCCGGTTGGCAATCGTGATCGATTTCGGATTGTGTGCCGCAAAATGGGTTGCACACAATTCAATCATTTCGCCTGCACCGATGAACAGGACATGCTGTTCTTCGATGCTGTCAAAAATCCGTTGCGACAAACGTACTGCTGCGGCCGCCATAGACACACTGTGGGCACCGATTTCAGTCGTGCTGCGGACTTCCTTGGCGACCGAGAACGTGCGCTGGAACAG
>CANFED010000023.1 GCA_947445995.1 Oxalobacteraceae bacterium
GCAGCGTCCCGTTGAGCGTTCTAAATTAAAACAATAATGTTTATTCAAAAAACTCCTGGAGATTATCAATGAAAAAATCACTACTCGCACTTGCCGTCTTGAGCGCCATCGCTGGTTCAGCTTCAGCCCAAAGTTCCGTGACGGTATATGGCATCATGGACGCCGGTGTTGTTCATGAAAGTGGCAATCCAGCCGGCTCGGTCAACAAGCTGACAAGCGGCATTACTGCCGGTTCACGCCTTGGCTTCCGCGGCGTGGAAGACTTGGGCGGTGGTCTTGCTGCCGTTTTCCTGCTGGAAACAGGTATCACCATCGATACAGGCGGCAGTGCCCAATTGGCATCGAGCGCGAATCCAACCGGCACCGTTTTCGCCCGTCAAAACTTTGTCGGTTTGAAAAGCAATAGCGGCACACTGACCATGGGTCGTCAATACAATCCGTACTTCAAAACAGTCGCTGCAATTGATCCGTTCGGCGCAGGCGGCGAAGGCAACACCGGCAACCTGATGGCATTTACTGGTTCGAACGGCCGCAGCAACAACAGCATTTTGTATGTCAGCCCATCATTCTCGGGTTTCAGCGGCGAATTGCTTTATGGTTTTGGTGAAGTTGTCGGTGATTCGAAACTGGGTCGCGTCATCAACGGCGCAGTCCAATATGCAAATGGTCCACTCTTGGTGCGTGCAGCGCTTCAGCGCCAAAATGCAACTGCCGCTGTGGGTGCCACCCCAGCAGTCTTCTTGGCCGCTCAAAATGCTGCTGTTACCAAAAACGCCATCCTTGCCGCAAGTTATAATTTTGAGGTTGTCAAATTAAGCGCGGCCTATGCCACGATTACGAGCCCAAGCGGAATCGCTTATTCCTCCGAGAATATAAAACTGGGTCCATCGTATCGCACAGCAGCGACTATTTTGGCATTCCCGGCATCAAGCACTACAGACGTACGGGACTTCATGATTGGTGCAACCATCCCGTTTGGCGTAAGCAATGTCCAGCTGTCGTACATCGACCGCAAAGACAAGACCGCAGCGGCACAAGATGCCAAGCAAATGGCAATTGGCTATGAATACAACGTCTCCAAGCGGACCGCTTTGTACGCCCAGTTTTCACGCATGAAAAACGAAAACGGCGCGGGTTATACAGTCGGCAACGCGGGCGACGTCACTGCGGGTTCGGGTGACAAAGGCTACGCAGTCGGCGTTCGCCACACATTCTGATTCCCCTTGGTCACGACAGTGGCCAACGGAGCTCAGCAAAAAAAAGCACCTTCGGGTGCTTTTTTTATGTCCACCAGAAGATCATCGGCGGTTTCGGCCAGACCTGAAGACGGACGAATCGGCATAGAAGTCCGCATCTTGTGCCTCGCTCCAGCCGGGGATGCCCATTAATGGTAACGGAGCGTAATCGCGATTTCGCAAAGCTGCCGTAAGCTGGCCGGCAATCACGCCATCGACATGCGCCATCCGATCGGCTTCCGCAAGATCAAAATAATCCTCGTCTACCTCGACCAGCCAGGCGTGAGCAGTGATTCCCTTGTAGGGAGCAACCAGCTTTTCCATTAGCGCATGGCCAAACAAATAGACCTCGCACGTCCGTCCGAAATCGTTGCGCCGGTCAATAAAGACCGAGCCCCAATCATGAGCACGCAGGGCAGCAAACAGGCTCGCGTTACTCGACACCAGCAATGCCGAGCTTTCGTCAAAGATCGTCAGCGCGTCACGCAGTTGGCCGCGATGGCCTGCGGCAACTCCGCCAGATTCGATCAACTGCCGTTCAATATCGGCTGCCTGCAAGGCATTGAGCTTTGCCTTAATCCTCGGAAAAGCCAGCCAGACTTGCGCATTGAAAAAATCATGCGAATTGTTGCGGGTGGGAACCTGACCGGTGGCACTGATGAAGTCCTCGTAGCCTTGCCCGGACGGCAAATCCGATTGCGCAACAAAGCAGATCGGCAAGTCGCGATGATTACGCATACCGCTGTGCAACGCATGTTCATTGAGCGCGTTACGCCAGTCAGCCTGGGGATGACAAAGCGGTTCGCCGCGAACTCGCAGCGGTGCCAGCCACGGTTGATTCCAGTCGATACCAGACCTGAAATCAACCGGCTCGGCACCACCACTCATTCCAGCTTCCAGGGAAGCAGTTCGCCGGCATTGAGCGGGACGACGGTCGATTCGCCAACCGCCAGTTCGGCTGGCATTGTCCACTCCTCGCGTCGCAACGTGATCGAGTCGGCATTACGGGGCAACTGATAAAAATCCGGTCCGCTGAAACTGGCGAACTGTTCCAGCTTATCGAGTGCACCGACGCTGTCAAAAGCTTGCGTGTACAGCTCCATCGCATGCAACGCAGTGTAGCAGCCGGCACAACCGCAGGCATGCTCCTTCAACCCTTTCGGATGGGGTGCCGAGTCGGTTCCCAGGAAGAAGCGCGGATTGCCCGACGTCGCCGCCGTCATCAACGCCAGTCGATGCTGCTCGCGCTTGAGCACCGGCAGGCAATAATAATGGGGACGGATTCCCCCCTTGAAAATCTCGTTGCGATTGTAGAGCAAGTGATGTGCGGTAATCGTTGCCGCAATCGGGCCGGCGGACTGCGTCACGTAAGACGCGGCCTCGCTGGTCGTGATGTGCTCGAAAACAATCTTCAGCTCTGGCATGGCTGCGCGCAGCGGCATCAGCACGCGGTCGATGAAGACGGCTTCCCGATCGAACAGGTCGATTGCCGCATCGGTGACTTCCCCATGCAACAGCAATGGCAAGCCGACTTCCTGCATCACTTCGAGCGTCTTGTAGCACTTGGTCAGGTCGCTGACACCGGCATCGGAATTGGTGGTCGCACCTGCCGGATAAAGTTTGACGCCGTGAACGATGCCACTATCTTTCGCACGACGAATTTCATCGGGTGCGGTGTTATCGGTCAGGTACAAGGTCATCAATGGCTCGAAGATCATGCCATCCGGCAAGGCGGCAATGATGCGCTCACGATAGGCCACTGCGTGACTGGTCAGGGTAACCGGCGGCTTGAGATTGGGCATCACGATGGCGCGACCAAATTGCCGTGCCGTGTGAGGCAGTACGCTCGCCATCATCGCGCCATCTCTCAGGTGCAGATGCCAGTCATCGGGACGAGTGATCGTGATCGTTTGGGGCGTGGAATTGGACATGCTTGCTCTCTTCAATGGCGTGCCGCATTTTACCTGCTGCGCCGTCTTGCGCAGGCCGACGACGAGCGAAAAAAAACCGCCTTCTGCTACTGCAGAGGCGGCTTTTGATGATACCGGAAACAGACTTAATGAATGATCTTCGCCAGGAAGTCACGCGCCCGGTCGGAGCGCTGCGTGTTGAAAAACTCATCCTTGGTGCAGTCCTCAACAATCAGGCCGCTATCCATGAAGATGACGCGATTGGCGACCCGCTTGGCGAAACCCATTTCGTGCGTCACGACCATCATCGTCATGCCTTCTTCTGCCAGGCCGACCATCACGTCCAGCACTTCATTGATCATTTCCGGATCAAGCGCTGAAGTCGGCTCATCAAACAGCATCGCGATAGGATCCATCGACAGCGCACGGGCAATCGCCACGCGCTGTTGCTGGCCGCCAGACAACTGGCCAGGAAACTTATCCTGTTGCGCAATCAAGCCTACCCGGTCGAGGTATTTCAAACCCTTCTCGGTCGCTTCATCGACGCTGCGACCAAGTACCTTGATCTGGCCGATCGTCAAGTTCTCGCGGATCGACAAGTGCGGGAACAATTCGAAATTCTGGAACACCATCCCGATCCGGGCGCGCAGTTTCGACAAGTTGGTTTTCGGGTCGCCGACGGATACGCCATCAACAAAGATCTCGCCTTTCTGGAATGGCTCCAGACCATTCACCGTCTTGATCAACGTCGATTTACCCGACCCCGACGGACCGCACACCACGACCACATCGCCTTTGGCAACCTTGGTGCTGCAGTCGGTGAGCACTTGAAACTTACCGTACCACTTGCTGACATCTTTGAGTTCTATCATGTGTTTCTCCTGAATCCGTTAATTTTTAATCGTCGACCATGCTGGAAGAATGAGCGTCACCGGATGATGGCAACCCGTTGCTGCAACTTCTTCACCAGCAGCGACAAGCCGAAGCACATGATGAAATACACGACTGCGACGAACAGGTACATTTCAATCAGACGTCCGTCGCGCTGAGCGATTTTCGAGGCGGCGCCAACAAAGTCGGTGATCGACAGCACGTACACCAGCGATACATCCTGGAACAGCACAATGGTTTGCGTCAGCAGCAAAGGAATCATGTTGCGAAAGGCTTGCGGCAGCACGATGTATCTCATGGTTTGCCAGTAGTTCATGCCCAGCGCCCTACCAGCGGACACCTGGCCACGCGGGATCGACTGGATACCGGCGCGCATGATCTCGCAGTAGTAGGCAGCTTCAAACAAGATGAAGGTAATCAGCGACGATGAAAACGCCCCTACCTGGATCGGTGTCGGTGAGCCGATCATCCACGCGCCAATGTAAGGCACCAGGAAATAAAACCAGAAAATCACGAGGATCAACGGCATTGACCGGATCAGATTGACATAGTTGGTCGCCGGCAGCGACAGCAACTTGTACTTGGACAACCGCATCATCGCCAGCAGCGTACCGAGAACAATCCCGCCGGCCATCGCCATCGCGGTCAGTTTCAGCGTAAAGACCATCCCGGTCTGGAACAGATAGACCCAGGACCGTTCGATGACATTAAAGTCGAAGTTAGCGAGCATGTTCAATGCCCTCCTGATCCGGAAGTAATGAAACCGGGAACGGCGACTTTCTTCTCAAGCAGGCTCATCAAATTGACGACAATAATATTGACGACAATATAAATGATCGTTACGACCGTGAACGCTTCGAATACTTGAAAAGAAAACTCTGACATCGAGCGCGCCCGCGCGGTCAATTCCATCAAGCCAATCGTCAGCGCAACCGAACTGTTCTTGATGATGTTGAGAAATTCGCTGGTCAACGGCGGCAAGACGATCCGAAACGCCATTGGCAACAGCACATGGCGGTAAGTCTGTGGCAGCGTCAGTCCCAGTGCAGTACCTGCCAGCGTTTGTCCGCGCGGCAATGCCTGGATGCCGGTAGATACTTGCACGGCGACACGCGATGAAGTAAAAAATCCGAGACAGATGACGGCGGTGATGAACGGCGCATTCGGCATGGCCTTGAGCCAGTTACCCGTTGATGTCGGCACCAGTTCCGGCATCACGAAGTACCAAAGGAACATCTGCACCAACAGCGGTATATTACGAAACAGTTCGACGTACGCGTTAGCCAGGCGAACTGCCCAGCGATTAGGCATCGTGCGAATTGTACCGACAATGGCACCAATGACCAGGGCCATGACCCATGCCGTCAATGCCGTCGCCAATGTCCACACCAGACCGGACAACAGGGTGTCCATGTAGGTCCCCACGCCGTCCGGGGACGGTGCCCAGAATATCTGCCAATTCCAGTTGTAATTCATCGTGGCCTCTTTACTATGTTGTCTTGATTACGGTACTCGTCCCGGCAATGCCGAAGACGTATTCGTCGGGGGGATAAATCCACACCCCGCATTATGCGGTGCAACAAGCTAATTACATAAAATAAAGCGGGAGGCGTTAAGCCCCCCGCATGGTTAATCGTGACGCAGAGACTGATTATTTCTTAGCTGAAACCTTTTGCGCTTCTGGCACCGCGGCATAGGCAGCCGGATCACCTGAATCGGTAGGCTTGGCAATCACGGCCTTCAATTGCTCGCTCATCGGAATATTCAGGTTGATGCCTTTAGGCGGGATAGGCGACTGGAACCATTTGGCGTAAATGCGGTTGATATCACCCGATTTGAACAGGTTCGTGACGGCGGTATCAACCGACTTCTTGAACGCAGGATCTTCGCGGCGCAACATGATGCCGTACGGCTCGGTCGACAGCGCTTCGGTCGTGATGCTGTAGTCGGCAGGTGCCTTCGAGCTAGCAGCCAGCGAGGCGAGCAAGATGTCGTCCATGCCAAACGCAACGGCACGGCCGGTCTCGACCATCAGAAAGGCTTCTGCGTGGTCCTTGGCAGTCATGATATTCATGCCAAGGTTTTGTTCGCCATTGAGGGTGACGAACTGTTTGAGGTTCGACGTGCCCGATGTCGAAACAATCGCTTTACCCTTCATGTCTGCCAGCGTCTTGATGCCGGAGGACTTCTTGGCCAGCAGACGGTTGGCGGTGACGAAGGTCGTCGGAGCAAAGGCGACCTGCTTCTGACGCTCGGTGTTATTGGTGGTCGATCCGCATTCGAGATCGACAGTACCGTTGGCCATCAGTGGAATACGGGTCGCGGAAGTCACTGGATTCATTTTGACATTCAACGATGTCATGCCAAGTTCCTTCTGAATCGACGTGACGATCTTCATGCAGATATCGATCGAATATCCCTGATACGACTGCTTGTCATCAAGGTAAGAAAAAGGAATCGACGAATCGCGAACACCCAGCGTGATCTGGCCGCTATCCTTGATTTTTTTCAAGGTACCTGTTTCCTGGGCCTGTGCCGCAGAAGCAATCAAACCCGAACCTATCAGAACCAACATCATTTTTGCTAATTTCATACAGTCTCCTGAGAGTAGAAAGCCATCGGCTTGATGCATCAATATCAATGCGGAGAAATTACCATATCGTGCATAAAAAATTTACTGCTACAGGTTACCCATTTCATCTCGGCGCTCGTATCTCGGATAGTACGTAGTCGTCAGATTGTCAAAGGATAACCTAGCAGTCCTTCTCTGTTCGCAGAGTAAAAGACAACGATCATCATCAGTACAGCAAAATCCGGGCCATGACTAGCACGCAATCTCACCGATTCGGGAATGCCGCAACGCTGATGGCAGGGCGAACCACAGTCATTATCCAGCAAGCCCGCACCTAAAAGGTGCTGCACACAACATCTGGGCAACGAATCCTATGACAAGCGCCGGTTGGTACGCCAATGCTTTGTCAGCATGATTTCATGCCAAAAAGACATAATTAAATAAGGAACCCGCCTGTAAAAAAAACCCCGGCACTGCCCGCTTCATGTCGATATTTTTTTCACTACGGGCTTCCTGCCCGCCGGTTTATCGGACTGCGCCTGCTGCTGGGTCAGATAGTCCCACAGCCGTCCGACCAGTGGCTTGCCGGGACGACCGACAGAGGGTTTTTCGCGGTATAACCGGATCTCCATCTCGACTTGCCACTCTGGCTGGTCGCCATCCGCGCGTGCCAGTTGCTTCTGCCGAAGCTCGCGCGTCACTGATGACTCAGGCAGGAACACGACGCCGCGCCCTTCCAGCGCCATCATTTTCAACCCTTCGGCCATGTCAGTTTCGTAGCATTTCTGCAAATGCAGCGGGTGTTTCGCATCCGCCAGAATCAGCTCGACCATGCGTCCCAGATACGCGTTGGATGTGTAAGACAAGAACGGCAGAGGTCTGAGTGCGCTCCCCGGCAACACAAAGTCAGGGACGCCAGAGCGATTACAGCGAGCGTACGGAAGCAGCGCTTCGCTACCAAGCACGAGCATGTCGTAGCGTCCGGAATCGAGTTGCACTGGCTGGCGCGGGTGGTGATAACACAACAGCAGGTCACAACCGCCCTCGACCATGCTCAGCACGGCATCATGCACATTGAGAGCCATCAAGCGGGTATTGATCGGGCCGAAATCGACATCCAGCGCTGTCATCCATTTCGGCATGTAAGTCAGCGATAAAGTATGTGGTACGGCGAAATCAACAGTGGTTTGCGCCGCCGGCCTCTTGCCGCGCATCAGCGCACGGGCGTTATTAATTTGCCCCAGCATTTCCATCGCCTGCTCGTAGAAAATTTCACCGCCTGGCGTGAGTCGTGTCGGATACGAAGTACGGTCGATCAGATCAGCGCCCAGCCAGGCTTCGAGAGATTGAATGCGACGCGAAAATGCCGGTTGCGTCACATGGCGCAATTGCGCCGAGCGGCTGAAACTGCGGGTTTCTGCCAGCGACAAAAAATCTTCCAGCCATTTAGTTTCCATCAGCCGATGTTAATCGGCTTCACGGGCGCAGGTAAAGCGATTACGCCTGTTCGGTCACCGGGCTGCCAACCACCACCGGCACTCCGTCCTGGTCGACTCTGGCCTGCTGCCGCTCCCACATCAGGGCATACGCACCACTGGCGGCCAGAAGGCTGGCGTGGGTGCCACGTTCGATGATACGTCCCTGGTCGAGCACCAGGATTTGCGCCGCATCAGCGATGGTCGAGAGACGGTGTGCGATCACCAGCGTCGTGCGATTGCGGGCGATATCCTTGAGCTGGGTCTGGATCGCCTGTTCGGCCTTCGAATCCAGCGCCGAAGTGGCTTCGTCGAAAATCAACAAGGCCGGGTCCTTCAGTACGGCGCGGGCGATCGCAACGCGCTGCTTTTCACCGCCGGACAGTTTCAGTCCGCGCTCGCCGACCATCGTGGCATAACCATCCGGCAGCGACACGATAAAGTCATGGATGTAGGCCGTGCGGGCTGCGGCGATCACGTCGTCTTTGGTCGCACCTGTCTTGCCATAGGCGATGTTGTATTCGATCGTGTCGTTGAACAGCACTGTGTCTTGCGGCACGATACCGATTGCATGCCGCAGCGAAGCCTGCGTGACCTCGCGCACATCCTGATCATCGATCGTAATGGCGCCAGCATTGACATCGTAGAAGCGGAACAGCAAACGCGCCAGCGTCGACTTGCCTGATCCACTGTGGCCAACGACTGCCGTCGTGGTGCCTGCAGCGATCGTGAAGTCGACATCGAACAGAATCTGCCGGTTGGCTTCATAGCTGAAATCGACGTGCGAGAAACGCACTTCGGCCGCCGGTGTTGCCAGCACGGTCGCATCGGTCGCATCAGCGACTTCACGATTCTGGTCGAGCAGCAGAAACAGCCGCTCCATGTCGGCCAGGCTTTGCTTGATCTCGCGATACAGCACACCCAGAAAATTCAACGGGATATACAACTGGATCATGAAAGCATTGACCAGCACCAGATCGCCCAGCGTCATGGTCTTGTCGATCACGCCTTGCGTGGCGCGCCACAGGATCAGCGTCACGGCCGTGGCGATGATCACCGACTGCCCGGTGTTGAGCACCGACAGCGACGTTTGCGACTTCACGGCCGCACCTTCGTAACGCTGCAAGCCGTCATCGTAGCGACTGGCTTCGTAATCTTCATTGCCGAAATACTTGACGGTCTCGAAGTTGATCAGCGAGTCGATGGCCTTGGTGCTGGCCTTCGAATCAAGGTCGTTCATCGTCCTGCGAAAATGCGTGCGCCACTCGGTGACACTGATCGTGAAGACGATATACACCACCAGCGCGACGGCCGTGATGACCGAAAACCAGACGTCGTAATGCAGCGCCAGATAGCCGATCACCAGCGTGATTTCGATCAGCGTCGGCAAAATGCTGAACAGTGTGTACGACACCAGCGACGAGATCCCGCGTGTGCCGCGTTCGATATCGCGTGTCATGCCGCCAGTCTGGCGATTCAGATGGAAACGCAGTGATAGCGAATGCAGATGTCGGAATACTTTCAGCGCGATCGTGCGCACCGCCCGCTGCGTGACTTTCGCAAAAACAAATTCGCGCAATTCAGTGAATAAGGTGGTCGACAGACGCAATGCGCCGTAGGCCACCAGCAACCCCAGCGGCAGTATCAGCGCGGCTTGCGGATGCGACACCGTCACCGTCAATTGATCGACCAGATTCTTGAGCAGCAACGGCACGCCGACGTTGGCCATCTTGGCACCGATCAGGCAGCCGAGCGCCAGCAGCACCCGCCATTTGTAGGTCCACAGATAGGGAACCAGCGTCTTGATGGTGGTCCAGTCGTTGCGGGTTGCCTGGTTGGCGGCGGCGACCGGAGGGGCTACGGAGTGATTACGCATGGAGGGATCAGATCAGAATGGTTTATGCTGCACGAATTGTAGCGGGATAAAGGAAAACACCATGACGAAGACAAGCGACAACGCACTGCCCGAAGGAAAAATGCCGGTACTGCGAATGCTGCCGATGCCATCCGATGCCAATGTCTATGGCGACGTATTTGGCGGCTGGATCATGTCACAGGTCGATATCGCCGGTTCGCTGCCGGCCACCCGCCGCGCCAATGGTCGGGTCGCCACCATCGCCGTCAACTCATTCCTGTTCAAGAATCCGGTGTTCGTCGGTGACCTGCTGTCGTTTTATGCCGAGATCGTCAAAGTCGGCAACACCTCGATCACGGTCAATGTCGAGGTCTTCGCCGAGCGCAACCGGTTGCAGGCCGATACCGTCAAGGTCACCGAAGCCACGCTGACCTATGTCGCCACCGGTGCCGATCGCAAGCCGCGACAATTGCCACCGCTGACAGAATAAAAAAAGCCGCCCTCGATGGGCGGCCGGCACGCTACGAACAAGGCGGCATGATCAACTCATGCCGTCTTTTTTTCGTCGCGCAATTCGCGTCGCAATATCTTGCCGACATTGGTCTTGGGCAGATCGGACCGGAACTCGATGTACTTGGGCTTCTTGTATGCAGTGAAGTTTTCCTTGCAGTATTCCATCAACTGCTCGACCGTCAGTGTCGGATCCTTGCGCACCACGTAGAGCTTGACCGCTTCGCCGGAATGCTCGTCAGGGACACCGACGCAGGCGCTTTCGAGTACGCCCGGATGCATGGCGAGCACGCCTTCGATTTCATTTGGATAGACATTGAACCCGGAGACCAGAATCATGTCTTTCTTGCGATCGACGATCTTGATGAATCCACGCTCGTCCATGATCCCGATATCACCCGACTTGAAGAAGCCATCGGCCGTCATGACCTTCGCTGTTTCGGCAGGATTGTTCCAGTAACCGGCCATGACCTGCGGACCGCGTATCGCGATTTCACCGGGCTGACCGAGCGCCACGACGACGCCATTGTCATCGAGGATCACGATATCGGTCGATGGCACCGGCAGGCCGATGGTGCCTGTGAACGTCGTCGAATCCGACGGATTGCAAGTCGCCACCGGAGCAGTTTCGGACAATCCATAGCCCTCGACGATCGGGCAACCTGTCAGCTTGAACCACTTGTCGGCGACCGCTTTCTGGACCGCCATCCCGCCACCGTTGCACACCTTCAGCATCGAGAAATCGACCGTTGCGAAATCGGCGTTGTTGAGCAAGCCGTTGTACAGCGTATTGACCGCCGGCAGCATGTTGATCTTGAACTTGCTCAGTGTCTTGATGAAACCCGGCATGTCGCGCGGATTCGGAATCAGGATGTTCATGCCACCCAGCCGGGTCCCCATCAGGCAGCACGAAGTCAGCGCAAAAATATGATAAAGCGGCAGTGCGCAGACGATGGTGAGCTGCTCTACGCGCGGCTCGCGCTTCAGCGCGGGCTGCGCCCAGGCTTCGCTTTGCAGGACATTGGCAATCACGTTGCGATGGCTGAGCGTGGCACCTTTCGACACGCCGGTGGTGCCGCCGGTGTACTGCAGGAAGGCGACGTCATCATGTCCCAACTCGACCGGCTTGAGCGCAATGGCGGCACCCTCGGCGACGGCCTGCTTGAACGAGATCGCATTCGGCAACGAAAACGCCGGCACTATTTTTTTGACATTGCGCACCACGAAATTGACGATGGTGCCCTTCACCAGTCCGAGCAGATCACCCATGCTGGCCACGACCACATGCTTGACACGGGTCTTCGCAATGACGTGTTCGAGTGTGGTCGCAAAGTTTTCCAGGATGATGATGGCTTCGGCACCCGAGTCATTGAGCTGGTGTTCCAGTTCGCGCGGGGTGTAGAGCGGATTGACATTGACCACGGTATACCCGGCGCGCAGAATCGCGGCGATCGCGACCGGATACTGCAACACGTTGGGCATCATGATGGCCACGCGCGCGCCTTTTTTCAGCCCCTTGGCTTGCAGCCATGCGCCCAGTTTTTTGGACATCGCATCGAGTTCGGCGTAGGTCAGGAACTTGTCCATGCAGACGTAGGCATTGCGGTCGGCATATTTGCCGAAAGCTTCTTCGAGCAAATGGACCAGTGAGCGGTATTGCGTGTAGTCGATTTCTGCAGGAACGCCTTGCGGGTACGACTTGAGCCAAATCTTGTCCATGTGCCACCTCTGTCTCTGATTGTTATGATCCGATTGCCGGCAAAAAATAGGAACGCTCGTTCTATTAATTGCTGATGCTATCGGGCAGGACTCGCGGGCGCAAGCTTTTTGCGTACTATCCGAGCAACTCTTCTACCGCGCAGACACTCTTCGGCGCACCGACTGTCACTCTGCGCTGGCAGATTCTGGCGCAACGCTCAGTGCTTGACAGGCGCGTCGGCTAACGCCAGCGACGCATTGCGCGTCAGTTGCGCCAGCTGCATGTTGCGTTGCGCCGGCTCCAGCGCAGCCATCTTGCGCACCGACTTGTAAAATTTGCCCAACGACTTTTGCTCGGTCATCATCGAACGAAATGCCGGCACGTAGTCATGGTACGACGCCACCGATGCCAGATGCGCATTCGACAGCGGCTCGGCAAACCAGCGGTCATAACCGGCATAGCCACCCCAGGCGGTTTTCAGCACCAGGTACTCATCCTTGAGCTCGGCAAACAGTCTTTTCTTTTCGCCTCGCTTGTCGCGATCGCTGACGGAGCGGGCATAGTTGGCCACCAGCTGCTTGCGATATTTGAGCAGCAAGCCAAGAAAATCACGCTTGCGCCCGTCGAAGATCAGGTAGTTCTCACGCATCGCGGCGTCGCCATGTGCCGCCATCCAGCGCTCGACACCGAGTTCCTCGACGGTGGTGGCGAACGATTCATTGAACTGGGTATCGTCGCGCGCGTAGGCCACCTGATGGGCCAGCTCATGGAATACCAGCCGCGCCAGTTCGCCGTCGGGATACTGGATAAAGGTCGACAGCACCGGATCATTGAACCAGCCCAGCGTCGAGTAGGCCGCCACGCCCGACATCTGCACGTCGTAGCCAGCGCGGCGCAGCACCGCCGCATAGTCGAGTGCTTCCTGCTTGTTGTAGTAGCCACGGTAATTGACGCAGCCGGCAATCGGGAAACACCATTGCGCCGGCTTCATCGATAGCTCCGGCGTGGCCACCACATTCCATAACACGTAGGGACGCTTGAGATCGGCGTAATTGGTATAGCTGTTGTTGTCCGGCAGGCCCAGTTCATGGGCGGCATATCGGCGAATTTCGCGCACCTTGGTCAGGCGCGCCTTGAGCTTTTCTCCGACCTCGGGATCAGCCAGCCAGTCATCAATCGGGCGGGCATCGGACAGCAGCGCAAACTGGCCCTGCGCCGCCTGGTAGTAATAATCGATCTGGGCACAACCGCTACTCAGCAAGGCCGCTGTCGCTACCGCACTCACCGTGTGCCATTTCATGATTGCCTTTCACCTGCAGAAAACATCACGTCACCTTTTTTTCGACCTCGACCAGTACGTCGTAAAAAGTCGCTCCGCCTGCCATGTCCGTCAGACGCTGGCTGGTTAATTCATTGGCGTTCTTGCCATCGGCTGCCATTTTTTTCCACCAGATCGATAGCCCGACCACCAGTCCCTTGCGGGCCCGGTCCGTCACGCGCGCCTTCGCTTCAAAACTGCCGCGATCATTGAAAATCCGCACCGTGTCACCGTTGCCGATATGACGACGAGCGGCATCTGCCGGATGGATATCCAGATGCGGCTCGCCTTCGGTCGCACGCAGGCTGGCGACATTGACGAAGGTCGAATTGAGAAAATTACGGGCCGGTGGCGAGATCATCGCCAGCGGATATTTGCTCCCCAGCGAGGCATTGCTGGCGACCGACTCGTACGGTGCGATATACGCCGGCAGCGGATCAAAACCATCGGCCAGCATCTGCGCGGAATAGAACTCGCACTTGCCCGACGGTGTTTCGAATCCGCCATCGGCAAACGGCGCATCGGGCATCGCCAGTTTTTGCCAGCCGGTGCGCTTGAGGCTCTCCCAGTCGAAATGGACCGCGCGCGGATTGCTCTTGTCGAACGCGCTGGCGGCAATCGTCTCGTCACTGTCGCTCAGGCACGGATCGTCGAAACCCATGCGCGCGGCCAGCAAGCGGAAAAATTCGGTATTCGGTTTGGCTTCGCCCAGCGGCGCAATCGCGGCATTGTTGGCCATCATGTACAGATGGCCGTAGGTCGCATGGATATCGACATGTTCGAGCTGCGTCGTGGCCGGCAGGACGATGTCGGCGTAGTCAGCGGTGTCGGTCTGGAAGTGCTCCAGCACGACAGTAAACAAGTCCTCGCGCGCAAACCCCTGCATGACCTTGCCGGATTCGGGCGCGACCGCCACGGGGTTCGAGTTGTAGACAATCAGCGCGGCGATTTTCGGACCGAATTCGGGTGACGCTTCCCGCAGCAAATCATCGCCGACCGTACACATGTTGATGGTGCGCACAGGCCGGGCCAGATCGGGACGTTCGAGCGCCTGCTTGTTCTTGGCAAAACTGTCCGACGTCGACAGCAGGACGCCACCGGCTGCATTGCGCCATGCTCCCACCAGCGCCGGCAAGCAGGCAATATTGCGCACGGCCATGCCGCCGCCATGCACGCGCTGCAAGCCATAGTTGACCCGGATCGCCACGCCCTCGCCGCGCAACGCCGCCTGTCCGTATTCGCGTGCCAGCACGACGACTTCCTCGGCGCTGATGCCGCACGTCGCAGCCACGCGTTCGGGTGGCCATTCAGCGGCGCGGACTTTCAATTCCTCGAAACCCGTCGTATGACGCGCAATATAGTCGTGGTCAAGCAAATCGTCTGCAATCAATACCTGCATCATGCCCAGCGCCAGTGCGGCATCGGTACCGGGCAACAGCGCGATGTGCTGCTGGCATTTTTCAGCGGTCAGCGAACGGTAGGGATCGATCGCGATCACTTTCGCGCCACGCCGCTTGGCTTCCTGCACGCGCATCCACAGATGCAGGTTAGACGCGACCGGATTGCCACCCCAGATCAGGATCAGTCTGGCGTTCTGGAATTGTTCGGGATCGGTACCGATCCGCTTGCCAATGGTGTAGGTGTAGCCGGTGCCACCGGCCGAGGCGCAGATCGAACGATGCAGTTGCGAGGCACCCAGCACATTGAAAAAACGCGACGCCATCGCCTCGCCCTGCACCAGTCCCATCGTGCCGGCATAGCTGTAAGGCACGATCGCTTGCGGATCGGTCGCGGCAATGGCACCGAGACGGCTGGCAATGGTGTCAATGGCCTCTTCCCAGCTGATGCGTTCGAACTTGCCTTCACCCTTCTTGCCGATGCGTTTGAGCGGATGCAGCAGGCGGTCGGCATGATAGGTGCGCTCGGTGTAGCGCGCGACCTTGGTACACAGCACGCCGGCCGTGGTCGGATGGTCGGGATCGCCGCGCACGGCGGTGGCCACACCGGCATCGACGGTGACCAGCAAGGCGCAGGTATCGGGACAATCATGCGGACAAACCGCACGCACGGTGGTGATGGTCATCGGTCGTTCCATTAAGCAGTTGGGTGACAGCCGCGCCTGCTGCGAAGCAGTGGCAATGATGCAGTTACGGCGTTGCCTGTTTGAAGCATCATAGGCGCAGAAAGCGCGATGCGGGAAGCCCGCGCAGCACCCGTTTGCAAATATTTTGCGGTACAGCGGCGAGCCGTGATCAGTTTGTTATCGAATGCGATGGTAATGTGCCAAGTCAGTCAATATCGTCGGGTTCAGGCGACGGGTGGCTACCAGCGAGCCACCCTTTTCGACTACCGGGTCGCTTCCGATTCGACAATCCGTGCCATGAATTGCTCGCATTGCGCGAGCTGTTCGAGCGCGACAAATTCATTGGGCCGATGGGCCTGCTCGATGTCGCCAGGACCGCAAATGACCGACGGGATACCGGCCTGATGAAACAGCCCTGCCTCGGTGCCGTACGACACCGCACCGTTCGGTTTGTTGCGCGACAGGCCGACCGCCAGCTGGACGATGGCATCGCTTTCTTCGGCACTCATGCCGGGCGCGCTGGCCAGCATCTCGAACGCGATCACGGCGTTCGGCTCGACCCGCAGCATCTCTGGCAGCAGCGTCGCCGCGAAGTCCTGAATTTCCTGATAGAGGCGGTCCGCCGATGCGCCCGGCATTGTGCGTGCTTCAAAATTGAACTCGCAATCTTTCGGCACGATGTTCGAGGCAATGCCGCCCTTGATGGTGCCGGTCTGCAGTGTCGTGAACGGTACCGTGAACGAATAGTCGCGCGCTTCCAGCTGCGCCAGACGATCGGCCATCTGGCGAATGTAGACGATGATGCGCGCCGCGTATTCGATCGAATTGACGCCCTGCGTGGTGTAGCTCGAATGCGCTTCGCGTCCGGTAATGCAGCAACGGAAACGATGGGTGCCCTTGTGCGCAATGATCGGCTGCATCATGGTCGGTTCGCCGACGATGCAGCCGGCGGTTTTCAGGCCCATTTCGGTGAGGTCCTGGATCAGGCTGCGCACGCCGATGCAACCGACTTCTTCGTCATACGACAAGGCGATATGCAGTGGCGCGTCGGTTTTGGCGGCGAGGTATTTCGGTACCAGCAGCAAGGCGTTGGCGATGAAGCCTTTCATGTCGGCGGTGCCGCGACCATACAGCTTGTCGCCGACCACGGTTGCCTTGAACGGATCGGTATCCCAGATCTGGCCATCGACCGGCACCACGTCGGTGTGACCCGACAGCACCAGTCCGGCGCGACTGCCTTCGCCCACCGTGGCAAACAGGTTGGCTTTCTTGCCGGTCGAGTCGTAGGTCAGGCGCGATGTGACGCCCATGCCGGCGAGGTAATCGCGGACCCATTCGATCAGTCCGAGATTGGAGTCGCGCGAGACGGTCGGGAATGCGACCAGTCGTTCGATCATCGCCATCAGTTCAGCCGAGGGCTGCAAGCGGTTCGTTTCCATGGTGTCTTCCTTTAATATTTTCAGGGTTGATCATTGAGGTGGCAGGCCGAAAAATGCGCCGGCGCGACTTCTTTCAATACCGGTTTCTCGACACTGCAGCGTGCCATCGCATGCGCGCAGCGCGGATGAAAATGGCAACCGGCCGGTGGATTGAGCGGTGACGGAATCTCGCCGCGCACGGCAAAAAATTCCGTCTTGCGTGCTTCCAGTTTCGGTGCCGATGCCAGCAGTGCCTGCGTGTACGGATGATTGGCGTGATCGAAGACGGCGTCGGCCGGTGCCGATTCGACGATCCGTCCGAGGTACATGATCACCACGCGGTCCGAAAGATGCCGAACCACGCCGAGATCGTGGCTGATGAACAGGTAAGTCAGATTCAGTTCGTCACGCAGGCGGATGAAGAGGTTCAGTACCTGCGCCTGGATCGAGACATCGAGTGCTGCGACAGCTTCATCGCAGACCAGAAATTCCGGCCGCACCGCTAGCGCCCGCGCAATGCCAACACGGGCGCGCTGGCCACCGGAAAACTGATGCGGAAAGCGGCGCAACACAGCCGGATCGAGGCCGACCCGCTGCAACAGGTTTTCGACATACTCGACCTGCTCGGACCCGCTGATCATCTTGTGCGCAACCGGCGCTTCACCAACGATATCGAGCACCCGCATGCGCGGGTTGAGCGACGCATACGGGTCCTGAAAAATCATCTGGATGCCGAGTTGCTTGATGCGGCGCTGGGCCGGGTCGAGCGCATCGATGTCTTCGTCTTTCCAGCGCCGCGTACCGGACGACAAGCTATGCAGGCCGACCGCCATCCGGCCCAGCGTCGATTTTCCGCAACCAGATTCGCCGACCAGACCGACGACTTCACCGCGCCGGATGACGAGGTCGACATCATCGACTGCATGGACGATTTCTTCCTTGATGCTGGCACCAAAGACATTGGCAATACGTGCGGCCGTATCGATAGCTTTGACGAAGCGCTTGCTCACGCCACGCAGTTCCAGCATGGGCTGGTCAGGAGTCGTCATGAAGTTGCCTCGGCCAGTTCGGTGATCGGATGAAAGCAGCGCAGCGCGCGACCATCGGCATGTTCCAGCGGCGGCGACACGGCGCAAGCGGCGCTGGCGCGGTCGCAGCGTTCGCGGAACGCGCAACCGGTGGGCAGGTTCAGCAACGACGGCGTCATGCCGGGAATCTGGCGCAACGGCTGGCCACGCGGATTGCGCGACGGTGCCGACGCGATCAGACCGTGGGTGTACGGATGGCGCGGCTGATCCAGCACTTGCGCGACGGTGCCACTCTCGACAATTTTTCCGGCATACATGACGCAGACGGTGTCGGCCAACCCGGCCACGACTGAGAGGTCATGCGTGATCCAGATCAGCGCGGTGCCGGACTCACGACACAGCTTTTGCATTTCGTAGAGGATCTGACCCTGGATCGTCACGTCGAGCGCGGTGGTCGGCTCATCGCAGATGATCAGGTCGGGCTTGTTGAGCAGCGCAATGGCAATCGCCACGCGCTGGCGCATGCCGCCGGAGAACTGGTGCGGATACGCCAGCAGCCGTTCATCAGGCGACGGAATCCCGACACGCGCCAGTGCATCACGCGACATCGCACGCGCCGTGTCCTTGCTGACATCGTGATGCGCAAGCACCGCTTCCATCATTTGCGTATCGATGCGCAAGACCGGATTGAGCGTCATCATCGGGTCCTGAAAAATCATCGCGATGCGGTCACCGCGAATCTTGCGCATCGCTTCGGCCGGGATGCCGCGCAGCTCGCGACCCTGCAGCAGGATGGAGCCGTCGGAGACTTTGCCGGGATGGTCGATCAAGCCCATGATCGAGTAACCGGTCATCGATTTGCCGGAACCGGACTCGCCGACCAGACCCATGATCTGGCCCGGCATGACCGAGAACGAGACATCGTCGACGGCCTTGACGATGCCGGCGCGGGTAGTAAATTGCGTGTGCAGATGGGACACGCTCAGAGTAGGAACCATGTCGTCTTTCATTGCGTTTGCAGGCGCGGATTGAGTACATCGCGCAATTGATCGGCCACCAGGTTAATCGCCACGACGGTCAGCAGCAGCGCAATCCCCGGAAAAAAGCTGATCCAGTATTTGCCGGACAACAGGTACTGAAAGCCGTTGGCAATGAGCAGGCCAAGCGACGGCTCGGTGACCGGCAAGCCGAGTCCGAGGAACGATAGCGTGGCTTCCAGCGAAATGGCCGACGCCACTTGCAGCGCCGAGATCACGATCAGCGGCGGCAGGCAGTTCGGCAGCAGATGGCGCAGCATGATGCGCGTGGGCGATAGCCCCAGCGCGGTGGCTGCTTCGATATATTCCTTCTTGCGTTCGACCAGCGCGGCACTGCGGGCAGTGCGGGCGTAATACGCCCATTGCACGGCCACCAGCGCAACGATGATCTTGCCGACGCCCGGTCCGGTCAGCGCCAGCAGGATCAGTGCGATCAGGATAGGCGGGAACGACAACTGGATATCGGCCACGCGCATGATGAAGGCTTCAATGCGACCGCCCAGATAGCCGGCCAGCAGTCCCAGCGTCAGGCCGATCATCAGCGCGATGACGGTACTGGTGACGGCCACGGCGACCGAAATGCGGATGCCATACAGGATGGCCGAGAGCATGTCGCGGCCCTGCTCATCGGTGCCGAGCAGGAATGTCATGGTGCCGCCGAACGACTTCTCGCCGGGTGCCATGCGCGAATCCATCACATCAAGCAGCGACAGGTCGTACGGATTTTGTGGCGAGAGCCACGGCGCGAACAGCGCGGCGAAGACGATCACGACCAGCAAAACAAAGCCGGCCGCAGCGATTTTGCTACTGAAAAAATTGCGCACGAAACGCCGGAATGGCGTCTCGATCGCGACTTGCGGAGTGGTGTTTTCCATGGTCAGCCTTTGGTGTCGGACAAGCGCACTCGTGGATCGAGCAACGAATACAGCACGTCGACCACCAGGTTGATGAAGATGAAAATCACGACGATCAGCATCAGGTAAGCGACGATCACGGGTCGGTCGAGGAAGCGGATCGAATCGATGATCAGCTTGCCCATGCCCGGCCAGGCAAACACCGACTCGGTGACGATGGCAAACGCGATGATCGAACCGAACTGCAGCGCGATGACGGTGACGATCGGGATCAGGATATTTTTCAGCACATGCACGCTGATGATGCGGGAGTTCGACAGCCCTTTGGCGCGGGCGAACTTGACGTAATCCTGCAGCAGGGCTTCCTGCGCACCGGCGCGCGTGAGGCGAATCACCAGCGCGATATTGAACAGTGCCAGGTTAAACGCCGGCATCAGCAAATGCCGCAGGCCGTCGACCGACAGAAAGCTCACCGGCACGCCGAGCAGCAAGGTGGTGGGTCCGCGTCCGCTTGATGGCAACCAGCCCAGCTGCACTGCGAACACCATGATCAGCATCAGGCCGACCCAGAATGTCGGCAGCGAAAAACCGAGGATGGAGATGGCCATGATGGATTTTCCGGCAATGCCGTTAGGCCGCAATCCAGCCCACAGGCCAAGCGGAATCCCGAGCACGATAGACATCACGATGGCGGTCAGGGCCAGCTCCATTGTGGCTGGCATGCGTTCGAAGATCAGTGTGAGCGCCGGCGTTGAAAAGGCAAATGAATTGCCCATGTCGCCGCTCAGTGCATTTTTGACGAAGATAAAATATTGCTCCCACAGCGGCTTGTCGAGTCCGAAAGCGGCGATGGTACGAATGCGGTCCATCTGGTCGGCGTCTGGGCTGATCAGCATGTCGATCGGATTTCCGATCGCGTACACGCCAACAAACACCAGCAACGACATGACCAGCAGCACGACCAGGCTTTGCAGCAGTCGGCGAATGATAAATACGAGCATTGGAAAACCTTGATCCGGGAGACCGCATCAGGCCCGCTTGTGGCGGGTCTGATGCGGTCGATTGTTACGTCGATTGTTACGTCGGCTTTTGCGTCGGCTATTGCTGAATGAACTGATAAGCGTGAGTACGCTCGTCGGTACGCGGAATGTAGGCAATACCTTTTTTGGTGGCCCAGGTGGTCACTTGCTGATGGATCGGAATCAGGCCGCCGTCATTGATCACAATGGCCGTGGCATCCTGCAGCAACTTCAGGCGGGTTGGATCGTCGACCGTGGCCAATGCCTTGATCAGCAACTCATCCATCTTCGGATTGCAGTACTTGGCCCAGTTGAAGCCGCCCAGTCCCTTGGCCGGATTGTCACAAGCGGCCAGTGCACGTAATGGCGACGAGGCTTCACCGGTTTGCGCACCCCAGCCGAGCAGGCCGAGCGAGTACTCCTGCTTGGAACCGCGTGACGAATAAATCGCCATCGGCAACCCATCGACCTTGGTCGCCACGCCAATGCGCGAGAACATCTGGGCCAGCGTCTGGGCGATTTTTTCATCGTTGACGTAGCGGTTGTTCGGGGTGTGCAAGGTCATGCCGAAACCGTCCGGATAGCCAGCGGCCGCCAGCAATTTCTTGGCACCTTCAGGGTCGTACTTGACGACCTTGAGCGCCGGGTTATTGCCGAACAGGGTAGCCGGAACCAGGTTGTTGGTCGGCTCGGACAAGCCTTCCATCACGCGGTCGCGGATCGCATCACGGTTGATCGCCATCGATAACGCAGCACGCACGCGCTGGTCTTTCAGCGGATTCTTGTCAAGCGGTTTGCCATCCTTGTCGGTGATGAACGGCGACTTGTCGCGCACGGTATCCGGGAAC
>CANFED010000024.1 GCA_947445995.1 Oxalobacteraceae bacterium
ATGAATGCCTTCATTGAAGACCGCATTCGTGAAACGCCGGATGAATATTTCTGGGCCCACAAACGCTTCAAGACCCGGCCACCAGGTACAGAAAGTGTGTACGCGCAGGACGGCAAACCTTCCGCTGCGCCGAATCCGGCCAGCTTATAATCCATCCATGAAAATCAAATTTACCAAGATGCATGGTGCCGGCAACGACTTCATTGTCATCGATGCGATCAACCAGCAAATCAACCTGACACCGGCGCAATGGCGCCAACTGGCAGACCGGCGTTTCGGCATTGGTGCAGATCAAATTCTGGTTGTTGAAGCATCGGAGGACGCCGATATCGATTTCAGATACCGTATTTTTAATGCCGATGGTGGCGAAGTCGAGCAATGCGGTAACGGTGCACGGGCCTTCGTGAGGTTTGTGACCGAAAAGAAATTGACTGCAAAAACGGTTCTCAAGGTAGCCACGATGAATGGCGTGATCGTACCAAGACTGGAAGCAGACGGCAGCATTACGGTTGATATGGGGGCGCCGGTATTACTCCCCGCAAAAGTCCCGTTTGATGTGGCAGGCATCGACAGCACCAATGCCGCTGACGACACGCTCTGGCCACTGCAAATCAATGGTCGCACCATCATGATGTCGGTACTCTCAATGGGCAATCCGCATGCGGTACACATCGTCGATTCCGTCGACACCGCCGACCTCGCGCTCGATGGTCCGGTCATCGAACATCATGTCCGGTTTCCCAATCGCGTCAATGCCGGCTTCATGCAAATTCTGGACAGACATGCAATCCGCTTACGCGTCTTTGAACGCGGCACCGGAGAAACACTCGCCTGTGGCACAGGTGCATGCGCAGCCGTAGTCGCCGGCATTCGACGCGGACAACTGGACACACCCGTACGAGTGGAGACACGGGGCGGAACACTGTCGATTGCCTGGAATGGCGGCACTTCTCATGTCATGCTGAGCGGACCTGCCGTCACTGTGTTCGAAGGCGAAATAACCTTGCAGGACTGAAGACTAGTCCGGCACCAACACTCTGAGGCGATACAGTCGTTGCCGATAATTACCCTCAGGGCCTTTGATGCCACAGTCGACATCTTCGAATAGCCGCGCAATACGACTCAACGTCTGCCGCTGTTCCTGTGATTGAATCAGGATCAGACGCCGCTTGCTACGCGGATGAACATCACGGATATCGATCAGCAGGCAATGCCCGCAATCAGCGGCATTGACGTTAAGTAACAGTGCCTCGGCACGCGATAGTCCGAAAACGACGGCCAGTTCAAGGCGCGCAACCAGGAATGGAACAGGTCGATTTTTATCGTAGACCAGTTTTTTCCTCGCTGCCTCCGCCCACGATGCACAGACTGTTACATCGGCAATTTTTTTTATCAGCTGCTGCGCTTGCTCATTGCCTTGCGTTGCGGCTTTCTGAAGCCAAAAAGCCGCTTCCACATCCTTGGATTGATCATTGCGCCGGCCACGCCATGCGGCGATGCCCAGCTCCAGCTGCGCCACCGTATGGCCGGCTTCTGCTGCCTTCTGGACGTAGTAATGGGAATCAAGCAGATTGCGTTGCGAAAACTCGGGCTTCAGGTAAATCCGGGACGTAGCAAACCATGCCTCGGCTAATCCTTGTTCTCCCGCAGCAACCAGCCAGCGCAATGCTTTCTTGTAATTGGCCAAGCCGCGTACTTCTGTCAAACGCGTTCCGTTGCAGTCCATGCGTCCAAACCACAATCCGAGCGCAAGGCATGACTGAGGATCGCCAGCGCTAGCGGCGGCCTCAAGAAAGCACTCAAGCTCCATCGCATCAAAATTACCCCGCGCCATCAATACTTGACAGCAATGCGCCAGCAATGATGCCTCGTCGATCATCGGCTCCTCCTCCGACGAATCAGACTTGGGACGAGACTGCCTTCGCGCCATGACCTGACGCGCTAATGGCAATGCCCATCGCAAAAAATTATCATGATTGCCGGCGTGCCACGCATATTCGGCAAGTGCATATTGCGCCCGCGTGACACCGCCATCGGCGGCGCGAACGGTCCATTCCAGCACAGTTTTTTTTGCGTTGTCATTGGCTGGCATTTTAAGAATCGAGGAATGGAACGAATGACTGGACAGCGCGCGAAGATCGGACCCATCGCAGCCATTGGCATGTCCGATCAACTGCGCCATAAGCCATTGCGCTTCACCGAACCCAGCGTGCGCCACTGCTTCCAGGGCCATCCATGCCTTCCTGCGCAAGATATCGCTGGTGCAATCACCCGCTTGTGCCAGTACCAGTTTGGCCAAAACCAAACCCGCCTGCAACACACCGGAATCAAATGCCCGCTCATACCAGACGCACAGTGAAGCAGGTTGCGCTGCGCGTGAAGCAGCTTCGAACGGTATGTGGCTACCGATCAATAGCCAGGCCTCGTCTTGTTGTTGATGCGCAGCGCGATCCAGCCAGTACAACGCTGTCGTCGCACTTTTTGGCAGACCTGCGCCACCGAACAAATAGCGCTTGCCTAGCGCAAGTTGTGCGGGTGCCTGCCCGGCACGCGCCGCTCGTATAACCAGTAACTCTTCCCGATTTGCCATTTTTCACTTCTGGTTGTGATTAATTTATATTCCTAGTTGCAAGGATTTATCACGAACACAAACCAGGTCATGATTAAAATCAATGTTGTCTTAAATGCCACGACGCTCGTAGCATTTGATTACAATTAATGTGGCTATTTGGTATGCCCAACAGTGATTGTGACCATTGCCTGAGCGATGCAGTTTTGGCACCCGTATCTAAGAATGCGCGTCCCATTTGGCAAAAGTGACGAGGAGATAGGCGTGTACCAAATGGGGCTACTTTCATGACTCGAACCCAACTCGTGAATCCGGCCCTCGGATGTCGGTTAGAATTCCGGCACCCTTTCGCAGGTGCCCTTCCACTCCAAGCGACGAGTAGAGGCGCAGCGAGACTTTCATAAGAACGCGACCCCATGACATTCAAACTTGACGCAGCCGCCATCGCCGAATACCTAGAACAGACCCCGCAATTCTTTGAAGAACATGCCGAACTGCTGGGGAAAATCAAATTGAGCAGTGCGTTGGGCGGACGTACGCTGTCGCTGCAGGAACGGCAAATGGAGATACTCCGGCAAAAAGTCAAAACCATGGAGATGCGACTGGCAGAGCTGACGCGCCTGGCACAGGAGAACCACGCGATTGCAGAGAAGTTTCAGCACTGGACACGTGCCTTGTTACTGGCACGCGGCGATGTAGACCTGCCGCATGCGCTGGTTGATGGACTCAAGACGATCTTTTCCGTACCGCACGCCGCACTGCGCATCTGGCAGGCCGCCCCCGACTTTTCCCACACCTGGTTTGCCGCTCCCGTATCGGAAGATGTTCGCCTCTTTGCCGGCAGTCTCCATGCGCCGTTCTGTGGCTGGAATGATGCCTATGAAGCAGCGACATGGTTCGATGACAGTCCTGCAATTCAGTCAATCGCGATGCTGCCTTTGCGCGTTGGTGCAGCGCCGGGCGTGTTCGGCATGCTGGTACTGGGTTCGGCAGATCCGCAGCGCTTTGCCGGTGACATGGCAACCGACTTCCTGGTAAATATTGGTACCACCTCCAGCGCAGCACTGACTTGCCTGCTGAAATAAGCCGAAGCGTTCCGAATGGACACCTCTATGTCGGAAACGCAGGTCCCTGCCTATCTGGATGCGCTGAAAAACTTGCGACATCTGGCACCGTTGACGATCAGCAGTTATCGCAGGGACTTGGCCGAACTGTCGGCAATGGCAGCAACGCTGGAGCCGCCGCGTGGCCTGATGGACCTCACATCGACGCAACTACGCCGGTTCACATCACAAATGCATGGGCGCGGTCTCGACCCGCGCTCCATTGCCCGCAAGCTATCTGCTTGGCGTGGATTTTTTAACTGGCTAGCCGAACAGGACGTGGTGCGCGTGAATCCTGTCGATGGCGTGAAGGCACCACGGCGCGGGGCACCATTGCCAAAAGCACTGTCCACCGACGACGCCGTGCGACTGGTCTCGGATGTTGCCGACATGGATATCGCGCAAACGGTGCAACGCAGTTGCGATCGCGCGATGTTCGAATTGCTTTACTCGAGTGGTTTGCGGGTCTCGGAACTGGCAGCGCTCGACATCCGTCACACAAAAAATATCCTCCATCAATCTGCGGGATGGATAGATATTGCAGGCGCTGAAGTCATCGTGACAGGCAAGGGAAACAAGATGCGCAGCGTACCCGTCGGAAGCGCTGCGCTGTTGGCCATTGGAGACTGGCTCACCATGCGCAGTTCTGTCGCCAATGCCGATCCCGATGCGCTGTTTCTGAGTACACGTGGCAGTCGCATCTCGGTGCGACTGATCCAGCTGCGACTGAAAGCACATGCGATCAGGATCGGAATACCCGCCAATGTGCATCCGCATGTATTACGCCACTCCTTTGCTTCGCATGTGCTGCAATCATCAGGGGACTTGCGGGCAGTACAGGAGATGCTGGGCCATGCCACTATCACCTCGACGCAAGTTTATACCGCACTGGATTTTCAGCGACTAGCGCAGGTCTACGATGCCGCCCATCCCCGTGCCAAGAAAAAATCCTGACATGGACAGGTCAGCCTGCCGAAGAAACGAGCACTGATCGGCCATTGGAAATTTGAACAATGCCTCCATATCACTTGCCATATCCCTTGAACGCTCACGCGCACAGAACTGATCCATGGCCCTCATTCCTACAACCATCCTGACCGGGTTTCTTGGTGCCGGCAAAACGACGCTACTCAATCGCATCCTGCAGGAGCCACACGGCTTTCGAATTGCCGTGATCGAAAACGAGTTCGGTCCTGAGAATATCGACAATGAAATCCTGGTTCAGGACAGCTCCGAACAGATCATCGAAATGAACAATGGCTGCATTTGCTGTACGGTACGCGGCGACCTGATCGTCGGTCTGACCGCGCTGGCAGCACGCCGTGATGCTGGCGAATTGCACTTCGACCGGCTCGTCATCGAAACAACCGGACTTGCCAACCCCGGCCCCGTCGCACAGACCTTCTTCATCGATGATGCTGTGGCCAGCCAGTACATGCTCGATGCAGTCATCACGGTCGTCGATGCAAAACACGCCATGCAGCAACTCGATGATCACGAAGAAGCGCAGCGCCAAATTGGCTTTGCTGACCGCATCTTGATTTCCAAGAGCGACCTGGTCACCGATGAAGCAATGCAACGGTTAACCGCACGCATCCGGCGGATCAATCCGCGTGCAGCAATCGGACAAAGTGCATTCGGCACAACTCCCATCGGAGACATCCTCGATATCCGGGGCTTCAATCTCAACGACAAGCTCGATATCGATCCGGCTTTCCTGAGCAAGGAAGATGACCACGACCACGATCATGACCATGATTGCGATGAGCATGCAGGTCACGACCACCATCATTCAGGCCACACAGACGATATCAAAGCATTTGTCTTCAAAAGCTTGCGCCCCTTCGATACAGCAAGGCTCGATGACTTCCTCGGCGGTCTGGTGCAGGTATATGGCCCACGCATGCTGCGCTACAAAGGCGTACTCGCCGTGGATGGAGCAGACCGAAAGGTCTTGTTTCAAGGCGTGCACCAGATCATGGGGAGTGACATTGGCGCACGATGGGGAGATACCGAAAAACGGGAAAGCAAGTTGGTTTTTATAGGCAAAAACTTACCAGAAGAAATTTTTATTCGCGGCCTGGAACAGTGTTTGGTATAAACTGTCGAAGACAGTTGCGTCAAACTTAGCTGTCAGTGTTCGAATCGGTCGCTGATGCTACAAAGGCCGGCCAGAGGTGATGCAAGCGGCAGTACACGAAGAGACCGTCACGAGCAACAACGTCATGGTATTTTTCTGTGCACATGCTGCATCATCCAGATACACCAGTTAGTTGCAACAGAGCGCTTCAGAGCCAAAGCACCCCGATCCGGCATACCTCTGCGCATTAACAATGCCAGCGCTAGATTTGAGGGTAACATCCAACGAACTGCAGTCTCGAAAGTAACCGAAGTGGCAACCAAAACAACCAAAACAAATTCTTCAGTATCCTCCGACGGTGCTCTGATGACTGAGGAGCAATTGCTCAAGATGAGCGAGAAGGATTACATGAATGAAGCGCAGTTGGCTTTCTTCAAGGCTCGTTTGCAGCAACTCGAAAAAGATCTGCTAAAAAATGCCGGTGAAACCACCGAGCACTTGCGTGAAACCGTATTGGTCCCCGATCCGGCAGATCGTGCGACGATCGAGGAAGAACATGCGCTGGAACTTCGTACGCGTGACCGCGAGCGCAAACTACTAAAGAAAGTACAGCAGTCGATTGGAATTATCGACAGCGGGGAATACGGCTGGTGCGAAGAAACTGGTGAACCGATTGGTATCCCGCGCCTGCTGGCAAGACCAACCGCGACGCTGTCACTTGAAGCGCAGCAACGGCGCGAATTGAAACAAAAGCTGTACGGTGACTAAGTCACGTCAAGGCCGTGCAGGCACTTCGGACGCGCGTGCAGATGAAGGCCTGAGCGGCATTTCCGACCAACCCATCAAGATGACGCGAGAGATATGAGCGTCGCACGATAGCAGTCGTACTTAAACGACAGATAAGCCACTTAGGCGCGACCGTTCACAAATTTTGCATCTGATCAAACTTTCAGGAATGCCGTGGGGTTTTTTTCATTTCTAAGCAAAAAAAATCAACGAGAGGTTTCTCCGCTCTCGGAGATTGACGCACCTCGACGAAAACGAGGCGACGCTGTCGTTCCGGTTGATTTAGCAATCTCTGCGGAGCGCGCGGCCAGCTCCCAAGTCATACAAAGAGATGCGGCACGCAAAACCGCACTGAAAATTGACGCGATCGAAAGTGAGATGTCGTACGAACTGACTCGTCCACCAGGGACAACGTCAGACACTCACAGCATACCGAACCGGCGCTCCCCTGATCTGACTGAAAAAGTATCCGCTGGCAGCAGCAACACCTCGCACCAGGATGCTGGTGACGCATTCCTTGACACACTGCCCGGACTGGCGATGTCGACCGACTTCATGCTCGGCGGTGACATGGGTCTCCATAAAGTTGAATTGCCGCTCTCTGAAACCGCACCGATCATTGAAGAAGCAGCGATTCTATTTGCCAATGATCAAAATGAGATCGTCGAGAGCATGTTGCTCGACGCGATAGAAGATGAACACACCGGCGAGGTCTCACGCACGATATGGGCCATGCTTTTCGACCTGTATCAAATTACCGGACGCCAGGCCGCCTTCGAGAAACTCGCCGCCGATTTTGCGAACAAATTCGAACGCTCACCGCCGACATGGATTAAACCTGTTCATATTGAGTCCAATTCCGTTGCCTCACCATCGCCTGTCAGGGCCCCCATCGCGGTATCAGGAGATCTCGATACATCCATTCAAAAGCAGCTTGAGCGGATTCGCCAGCTAGCCGTCGGAAATGCGCAGATACAACTCGATTTCAGCCGTCTGGCAGCCATCACCAGCGAAGGCTGCCGGATGTTGCTTGAGACACTGAAACAGTTGGAGCAAACAAATTGCGTCGTTGCACTAATCCATGCCGGCGAATTCTCGGACCGGTTGCGTGCCACTTGTAAAACAGGCCGTGGCGATAACGAAGCGGATTGGTTATTGCTGCTGGAACTACTGCAATTACAAAACAGGCAACAGGACTTCGAAGACACGAGTATCGATTACTGCATCAAGTTCGAAGTCTCGCCACCCGCCTTCATCCCTCCACCCGCCGCATCCGCCGTCACAACCAAGCGCCCACAGATACCAGATAACGTCTTTCTGATGCCGGTTCTGGTCGATGGCAAGTCCGATCTGATCAGCGAGATCACTCTGTTCGCGGGCCAGCACAATCCCGCAATCATCGATTGCAAGCACCTTGCCCGAGTCGATTTCAGCGCTGCAGGCCAATTGCTCAGTTGCCTGGCACCGCTGGTCGCAAACGACCGCGTCATCGAACTGCACAATGTCAACCAACTGGTCACCGCGCTGTTCAATGTCATGGGTCTACGCGAAATCGCCCGTATCACTCCGCGCAAAGAATAGCCGCTGCAGCGACCCTGGCTTGTAATCGAACGCTCCAACCCCATTTCTGAAACTAACGGTGCGATACGGCTTGTCCCTGGTCAGCTGCTGCACACGACTTTTGAAAGGTAGGCATGGAACAATTTCACGGAACAACAATCCTCTCGGTAAGACGCGGCAACCTGGTTGCGCTGGGTGGAGATGGTCAGGTTACTCTCGGCAATATCGTCATGAAGGGCACCGCGCGCAAGGTACGCAAGCTGTATAACGGCAAAGTACTGGCCGGATTTGCTGGCGGAACCGCAGACGCGTTCACACTGATAGAACTGTTCGAAGCCAAACTGGAAAAATACCAGGGCAATCTGATGCGCGCTTCGGTCGAACTGGCCAAGAACTGGCGCACCGACCGCATGCTGCGACGCCTGGAAGCCATGCTGCTGGTTGCAGATCACGAAACGACGCTGGTCATCACCGGCAATGGCGACGTGCTGGAACCCGAAGACGGCATCGGTTCAATTGGCTCAGGCGGTGCGTTTGCGCAATCCGCCGCCAAGGCACTGCAGGAAAATACAGACTTGTCTCCCGCCGATATCGTCCGGAAATCGCTGACGATCGCCGGTGAGCTGTGTATTTACACCAATCTTTCCCATACGATCGAGACGCTGGAATGACCCCTACCCAACCGCTGATGAACATGACTCCGCAAGAAATTGTGACCGAACTCGACAAGCACGTGGTTGGTCAGGCCAACGCAAAACGTGCAGTCGCCATCGCGTTGCGCAATCGCTGGCGCCGCCAGCAAGTTGCCGAACCACTGCGTCACGAAATCACGCCAAAAAATATCCTCATGATCGGCCCGACCGGTGTCGGCAAGACCGAGATCGCACGACGGCTCGCGCGTCTCGCCGACGCGCCGTTCATCAAAATCGAAGCGACCAAATTCACGGAAGTCGGTTATGTCGGGCGCGATGTCGACACCATCATCCGCGACCTCATCGACATCGGCATCAAGCAAACCCGTGAATCCGAAATGCGCAAGGTGCGTGATCGCGCCGGCGAAGCTGCCGAAGAGCGGGTCCTCGATATCCTGGTGCCGCCGGCCCGTGATTTCGGCATCCAGCCAGTGGCGAAGGATGGCACACCTGCTGCCGGCAACACCGCACGACAAACCTTTCGCAAGCGTTTGCGCGAAGGGTCACTCGATGACAACGAGATTGAAATCGAAGTAGCCGATAGCGGCCCGCAAATGGAGATCATGGCACCGCCCGGCATGGAAGAAATGACCGAGCAGATCAAGACGATGTTTTCTGGTGTCAGTGGCAATCGCAAGAAATCACGCAAACTCAAGATCAAGGAAGCGCTGAAACTGTTGATCGAAGAAGAAGCCGGCAAGCTGCTCAATGAGGACGAGCTTAAGCAGAAGGCGATCGATAATGTCGAGCAGAACGGTATCGTCTTCCTTGATGAAATCGACAAGATTGCCAGCCGTTCCGAAACAGGCGGTGCCGAAGTCTCGCGTGCCGGCGTGCAGCGCGACTTGCTGCCGCTGGTCGAGGGCACAACGGTCAACACCAAATACGGCATGATCCGTACCGACCATATTCTGTTCATCGCGTCAGGGGCGTTTCATCTGGCCAAACCATCGGACCTCATTCCCGAATTGCAGGGGCGTTTTCCGATCCGGGTCGAGCTCGAATCCCTGTCGATCCACGACTTCGAACGCATCCTGACCGGGACTGATGCCTGCCTGACCCGGCAATACCAGGCCTTGCTGGCGACCGAAAATCTGACCGTCACATTCACCGACGATGGTATCCGCCGACTGGCTGAAATCGCCTATTCGGTCAATGAAAAAACCGAAAACATTGGCGCTCGCCGCCTTTATACGGTCATGGAAAAGCTGCTCGAAGACATGTCGTTCGATGCAACCCAGCGCAACGGTGAAACGATCAACATCACGGCACCTTATGTCGACGAGCGACTCGGTGCGTTGGCCATCAACGAAGACCTGTCGCGTTACGTGCTGTAGTTGAGGCGGACCGTGTCGGGGCGGACTTGAATTTAGCCACCGCTCTGATTCGCTCTGTTCCCGCCCATGTCCGGCGGGGCATTGGGAGGCGCGCCGGGAGTCTGCTCCGCATTCACAGGCGGCATCACCGGAAGAGCCTGCTGGTCCGCCGGAGCTACTAACGTGGCGGGCATGACTGGCATCACGGGGATAGCCTGCGCTGGCGGCTGAGCCGGAACCGGCTGCATCATCAACGGCGGCGAAACGGCAGACACATTCACTTGCTGCATTGATGTCTTCGAGTTCTCCTGCAACTCGACGCGTTTGACAATCCCACCTTCCGACAACAGCACATACAGATCATGGACTTCCTTGACGATCACGCCAGGGATGACTTCACTGTTGACCCGAGCGGCCAGCGGCGGTTTGCCGTCAGCCACCAGGATCGCAACGCTCTCCCTTTCATTACCAGCAACCACCACACCCTTGAGCTGAAAATTGCTGGCCAGAGCCACCTTTGCAGCACGCCCGCCAAACAGACCCGCAGCCGCGTCCAGCGAGGCGTCACTCTGAGTTGGCTGAACCACGCCGGCCATCGGTCTTTGTGGTGGCTTCATGAATTGCAGCGTCCAGTAGGTCACTGAGGCACACAGCGCCATGAACAAGAAAAAACTGGCGATTAACGGCATGCGCTTCATGCGATTCCTTCCGGATACAGCCAACTGCCTGAGAGAGTTAATCGGGTATTCATCATCACCTCACCAGCTGGTTAATTTCAATAATCGGCATCAGTACCGCCAGCACGATCAGCAAGACGACTACCCCCATCGCCAGGATCAGTGCCGGTTCAAGCAAGCCGGCGATGGTCAGCGCACGCCGTTCCAGATCTTGTTCCTGAGCGTTCGAGGCACGCTCCAGCATCGCCGGTAATTCGCCGGTGATTTCGCCGGCACGAATCATGTGGATCAACATTGGCGGAAAATGCTTGTGCGCCGACAACGCACGTGCCAGGCCAACACCTTCCCGCACGCTGTTGGCAGCCTCCTCGACCTGCTTGCGCATGGCGACATTGGACAAGGTGTCCCGACTGGTCTGCAAGGCGCGCAGGATAGGCACACCGGAACCGGTCGTGATGGCCAGCGTACTGGCAAAGCGCGCAGTGTTGAGGCTGCGCTCGAACTTGCCATAAAACGGTGCCGTCAGCAGGTAGGTGTGCCAGCGCAGCTTGATGTCGGGATTTTTTAGCGCCGTGCGCCAGGCAAACCCGAGTGCGATAACCACGACCAGTACCATCCATCCATAGTTGCGTACGAAGTCCGACACAGCCAGCATCATCACGGTTAGCAGCGGCAGTTTTTGCTTGGTGTTGGCAAAGACCGAAACAATCTGGGGCACCACGTACGTCAACAGAAAAATCACGATGGCGAAGGCCACCACCGTGACGATAGCCGGATAGGTAAAGGCCAGCTTGACCTTTTGAACCAGCGCATTGCGTCGTTCGATATAGTCGGCCAGCCGCGACAGCACCTTGGCCAGCTGTCCAATTTGCTCGCCAGAGGCGACCAGCGCGCGATAAATATCGGCAAAGTCGCGCGGATGATGCGACAGCGCATCCGAGAGCGACGCCCCGCCCATGACCTCCGAGCGGATCGAGGCGATCAGGTCGCGCAAATAAGTGCGTTCGGCCTGCTCCAGCAGGGCCGAAAAAGCCTGCTCCAGCGGCAGACTGGCTTCGAGCAAGCTGGCCAGTTGCCGTGTGAACAACGACAGTTCGTTGGTCGATAATTTATCGCCGAAACTGCGTGCCTTGGTCTGGCCAGCCTCATCAACCTGAGAGGCAATCGCACCGACCGTGATCGGCGTCATGCCCTGGCTGCGCAGGTCCGCTCTGGCAGCACGGGCGCTGTCGGCGTTGAGTACGCCTTTTTTGGTTTTGCCGTCGTCGTCGACGGCTTCATAGCGGAATGCCGGCACGCGTTAATCCTTGGTGACGCGCAGCAATTCTGCCTGCGTGGTGACGCCGTTAATGAGCCAGCGCTCACCGTCTTCGCGCATGGTGCGCATGCCATCGCGCTGGGCCGCATTGCGGATGTCGGCTTCAGACGCCTGATTATGGATCTGCGCCCGGATCGCCTCGGTTGTGCGCAGCAATTCGTAGACGCCAACCCGCCCGTGGTACCCCGTCTGGCCGCATTTTTCGCACCCGGCTGCTTGCCAGTAGGTGCCGTCGAAGACGCGGCATTCGGCGCATAACTTGCGCACCAACCGTTGCGCCACGACACCCAGCAAGGACGACGACAGCAGGAACGGCTCGATCCCCATGTCGAGCAAGCGCGTGATTGCCGCTGCCGAATCATTGGTATGCAAGGTGGCCAGCACCAGATGTCCGGTCAGCGAAGCCTGCACGGCAATCTGCGCCGTTTCGAGGTCGCGAATCTCACCGATCATGATGACATCCGGATCTTGCCGCAAAATCGCCCGCAACGCCTTGGCGAACGTCATGTCGATGCGCTGGTTGACCTGGGTCTGGCCCACGCCGGCCAGTTCGTACTCGATCGGATCTTCGACGGTGAGGATGTTGGTGGTCGAGACGTTGAGCATCGACAGCGCCGCATACAGCGTCGTGGTCTTGCCCGAGCCGGTCGGACCGGTCACGAGCACGATGCCGTGCGGCTGGCTGATCAGGTCGTCGAACTGCGGCATCACCGTTTCGCTCATGCCAAGGTGTTCGAGGTCGAGTCGGCCGGCTTCCTTGTCCAGCAAGCGCAGCACCGCGCGTTCTCCATGCCCTGTCGGCAGCGTCGAGACACGCACGTCCACCGGTTTACCGCCAACCCGTAGCGTGATCCGCCCATCTTGCGGCAGACGCTTTTCGGCAATATCGAGCTGGGCCATGATCTTGATGCGCGAAATCAGCGACGCGTGGATGGCTTTCTTGGGGCGCACCACGTCGCGCAGCGTGCCATCGATACGAAACCGCACCACTGAAATCTGCTCGAACGGTTCGATGTGGATATCCGATGCGCCTTCGCGCAATGCCTGCGTCAGCAGCGCATTGATCATCCGGATCACCGGCGCGTCATCCGCCGATTCGAGCAAGTCCTCGACCGCCGGCATGTCCAGCATCAGCTTGTTGAGGTCAAGGTCGGACTCGTACTCGTCGATGACTTGCGCCGCGTCGCCACCGGAGCCGGCATAGGCGCGGGCAATCGCCTCTTCAAGTTCGCCGTGCGGCATCGAGCGCAATTTGATGCGACCGAAGCGACGGCTGACCTCGGCCACTGCCGTGGCCTGAGTGGCATCGGACACCCAGACCTCGACGGCGCTATCGGACGTCAGGCGATGAGCCAGCAACGCAAAGTCGCGGGCAAAAGCAAAAGGCAAAAGGCGTGCATCTATCATGGCGGCTCGTTGAAATCAGGTTAGTTCTTGATCGGTTCCGGCTCGGGTGTCACCTTCTGTGGCAGTCCCAGCGCAGGGGCAATCGGGCGGACCATGTTGCCACCACCCGGCATGCCGCTTTCGAGCAACGGCAGAGTCGGCGTGATCATGTTCGGCAGCACACTCGATGCGGCCGGCTGCGAATCCTGCTGGATCTTGCGCATCAAATCATAGCGGTCACCCGACAGACTGAGGCTTTGCTCGTTGCTGCGGATGATGGTCGGCCGCAGGAACACCATCAGGTTGGTCTTGGTGCGATTGCGTTTCTGGTACTTGAACAAGTTGCCGATGACCGGCAAGTCGCCCAGCCCCGGCACGCGCTCATTGCCGTCTTCGAGGGTGTCTTCGATCAGGCCACCGAGCACAATGATCTGGCCATCATCAACCAGGACGTTGGTATCGATCGAGCGTTTGCTAGTGATGATGCCGGCCGTATTCGTGGAGCTCTGGACCGCCGAGGTTTCCTGGTAGATCGCCATCTTCACGGTGCCGCCTTCCGACACCTGCGGCCGCACGCGCAACTGCAGACCAACGTCCTTGCGCTCGACGGTCTGGAACGGATTGACACCGCTACCACCACCCGATGCCTGCGTCGTGTACTGACCGGTAATGAACGGTACGTTCTGGCCGACGATGATGCGGGCTTCTTCGTTATCCAGCGTGATCAGGTTAGGCATCGACAGGATATTGGTTCCGTCGTCCGATTCAAGCGCCCGCGCCAGCGCACCGAGTCCGAGCGCACCATTGATCTGGCGGAACACGCCCAGCGTCAGACCGGCACCAACAGCAGGAACAGTCCCTGCCTTCGACGCGGCCGCGAGGCCGGCGATGTTATCGGTTGAAAAGGTACTGGCCGCACCGACCCGATAATTACTGGTTGAATTGCCGGATAGTCCCAGCCACTGGATACCGAATTCCGCCGCCTTCTTGGCCGACACTTCGACGATCAGCGATTCGATATAGATCTGGGCGCGGCGCACATCGAGCTGGTCGATGACCACCCGCAAGTTGCGATAGACGGCTTCGCTGGCCGTAATGATCAGCGTGTTGGTCGTGGCATCGGCCTGAATGAAACCAGCGGCACCGCCGCCCGTGCCGCCTGAGCCGCCGGAAGAGGACTGGTTCGACATCGAACCGCTTTGTTGCAAGGGCTGCATGCTGCTGCCGGTCATGCCGCTGCTCTGGTTTTGACCACCGATGCCTTGCTGTTGCTGTTGCTGCGATTGCAACTGCGATTGCTGCTGTGGCATGGAGGTATCGTTGGTCATCACCGAGCGCAAGGTCTGCGCGAGCTTGGTTGCATCGGCATTGCGCAGGTACACCACATGCACGTTGCCCGGTTGCGCGGTCGGCTGATCGAGGCGGGCAATGAGCGACTTGGCGAGGTTGGTACGTGCCAGCGACGGTGCACGAACGACCAGCGAGTTGGTGCGACTGTCTGCCAGCACGCTGACCTTGCCGCCATCGGGCGCACCCGCAGTGGAGCCGGGATCGAGCAGGCGCGTGACAATTTGCGCAAGGTCACCGGCAATGGCATAGCGGATCGGGATGATATCGACGTCGCCGCTGGCCGGTGCATCAAGCGCAGCGACGATCTTGCCAAGGCGGCGCAAGTTATCGGCGTAATCGGTGATCACCAGCGAGTTGTTACCGGGGTTGGCGTTAATCGTGTTGTTTGGCGAGATCAGCGGCCGCAAGACGGTCACGAGATTGGCAGCCGATTCGTAATTGAGTCGGAAAATCTGCGTCGCAATCTGATCGCCCTTGACGCTGAGTCCTTGCGACGGACCGGCCTGCAATTTTGCATCGGCTTCCGGCACGACCTTGGCGAAGTCCTCGCCGATCACCACCGCATAACCCTGCAAGCGCAGCGCCGAGGTGAGCAGGCTGAAGGCTTGCGCCTTTGTCACCGGCTTTTCGGACACCAGACTGATCGTTCCCTTGACACGCGGATCGATGATAAAGGTCATGCTGGTGTACTGCCCAACGGCCTTGATCACGGACTCGATATCGGCCCCGACGAAATTCATCACGGCGGAACCGGCTGGCGGATCGGCCGCCAGAAGTGGTTGCGGGATGCCAGCCACTGCGCACAAAAGCAGGACTGCGGCACTGATCCGACGCCATCTAGGCTGGACCGAAGGGGTTGATTGGTGTGTGTGCACGAGGTAATTTTCCATTATTTAAACTCTAACGCGATAACGTCGCGGTCGCCGTCTCGACGGTGCCGACCCAGCAAATTGAGCAGATTGGACAACTGGTCTGCATGGCCTGCTTCCGCTTCTGCCGTGCCTGAAAACTGCAGTCGGCCGTTGGTAAGAGAACCCTTGCCTGAAAGCAGCAATGGTCCGCTCCGTGTCTTCAATTGCAGCGTGGCTTTGCTACCTTGCCAATCCATCTGTACTGTGTAACTGCCCAGCGGGCGGACCGGCGACATCCGCGAGGCGACATCACGCAAGTCCAGCGTGGTGCTGCCGATCAGATCAACTTGAGGGCCGTTGCGCGTCAGTTCCAGCGGCCCCCACGACAGCTGCATCACGCCTGAAGGTTGCACCGTGTTGAGCGGTGCACCCAGCCCGGCGAGGCGTTCTGCCGGCAAGGTCAGCACGGCAGGACTCACTGTCCACGCGTTCCAACTTCCATTGACCTGCACCGGACTCGTAAGTGCCTCCGGATTTTCCAGCGTCAAATCAACCTGCCCCACCACTACCAGCGGTGACAATTGCCATGAAAACCGGCCGGGCAACAATGCGGTCACCGGCTCGTTGTTACCCGCGGCTCCGCCGATGAAAGCCGATCCGCGCCACAGCGAACCTTGCGGATCACCCAGCGTCAGGCGACCCGCGGTCTGTTTCTCAAGTAACAATGCCATCCAGCTGACGGGACAAAACATCAGCACCGTCAGAACCATCATCACTATCCCGGCCACCAACCACAAGACAACACGCAGCCAGCGCCGCGGTTGTTCACTCACTGCGGCCCTCACTCTTTTGCTGGCGTAGCGTGAGCGTTGCATTGACCGTGTCGCTGGCTGGCTGCGCGGTGATGCTGGCATCGATGACCGACAACCGGACCGTTTTTTGTACTTCACCAAGCCAGTCGACCAGTGCGGCAAACGACACCGATGACAACTGGATGCGCACTACTTCCTCGTTCACCACCACGCTTTGCGGCTTCAGTCCGCGCGTCGCGAGCGAGGTATCCATGATTGCCTTCGACAACAACGGCGGCGGCGGCGCGACGTTGGCCGACAGCGCCACCGCGTCGCGAGACAGTTGCTGCATCTCGGCCGCTTTTTGACGCAACTCCGGCAGACTACTGCGCAATTGCTCGCGTCCCGACAAAGCCGGATCGATCAGCAACAGGTACAACAGAGCCAGCAGGATCACGCTGCTGATGATCAGCAACTGCTTGCGCTCCGGCGCACTCCGGTCATTCCAGAATGTCGCGGCGGATTCGCGTGCGCCCTGGATGCTGCTACGGAAATTGGCCGAACGGCTCGCATTGCTCATTTGTTGCTCCTGATCTGCCAGACACCGGCATTTTGTTGCGACAGGCTAAGCTGGCGCTGTGCGAGTGCTGCCTTGATCTGGTCCAAAGGCGGTTGTGCGTCGGGCTTGAGCTTGATCAGCAAACCACGGTCGTGGTACTCGATACTGGCAATCAGCAGCGACGGGCCTCCTTGCATGACGCTATTCCAGGCATCACTGAATGCGGCCAGCAAGCTCGTGAAATCATCGGGGGCCGCCTGGCCGGACGCACGCCGGCCGGCAGCGATTTTTTGACGTATCTGGACGACTGGATCGATGATCGCGGTCTCATTTGGATACGCCGCCTTGTAAGTCCGGATCATACTGCCTTGCAATACGCTGGCTTCGCGCTTCATGCGCAACCAGTCGACATTGAGTACCGTCACATTGACCAGCAGCACGATGACGGCAAGACCGATGGTCCAACGCCAGGGTCGCCAGTTCAGGCCACTGCCTCCCGCCACGCCAAGGCCGTTCATCAGGTTTAACGTCACACCGCGTGCAGTGGTCACCCAGCGCAGCCAGTTGTCGGGAAAAAGCGTGATGCGCTCATTCTGGCCATCGTCCAGCAAGGACTGGCAAGTCGGCACACTGGACGGCGTGAGGTACAACGCCATCGGAGCCAGTGGCACCACCGCACACAGCGTTTGCAGAGTGTCCTGCAACGCGCTTTCCGCCTGATCCGGCAATACCGCAATCCCGATCCCTTCCTGCTCGTTGAGACGGATCACCAACTCCAGGTCCGCCGCATGCTCGAGGATGACAACGGACACGACGCCAGGCTGATACGGCACACACAGTTGGGCCGGCAAGGCACTAAGATGACGCGCGCCCAGCCCGGTAAAAAATTGCACCAGTCGTTCCAGCCAGGAGCGCTGCACGACTGCAACGGTGCGCAAACCGTCTGCCGTCACGCCGGCGACAATCACGCACTCGGCCGGGTCCGACATCAACTTTTCTTCCAGCATGTTGGGGAGTGCGGCGCGCAGCCGCGCGGGCGACAACGGGGGTACGCGAATGCGCAGCAGGGTCACATCGCTGGCAGCCAGCAGCAACGTGACGCGTTCTGACTGAGCGATGACGGCACGCATGTCCGATAGTCGCGACGCGCCCTCGCTCTGAATGGTGCCACCGTCGCTGACCAGCGCATACGCGCATCCCAACTGATCAAGTTCGTCGAGGCGTTCGGCTTCGGCTTTAGGTAACAGGCGAATGTAGAGTGTGCTCAAGAGGTTCCGTTCGCTTTCTAGGTTTCTCGGGTCCAGAGGACCGTGACTGCCGCCCCACGTCGCCGTACCAGCGACTGGATTTCGAGTACCGCATTGTTGAGCTTCACTTTGCCATTAACAAGAAAGTACTCGGTTTTGACGTCGAGCGAAACTGCGCCGGTTGCCGGTGTGGTATTTGTTGCTGGCAAGCGATTATTGAAATCGGCGGCATCCTTGAAATAAGCGCGTTCGCGACTGGCCACCAGCGTGCCGGCATCCGACAAGCTCAGTCGCGGGATGACCGCAGACAAGACTTCGGCAGAGGCGGTATTGACATTGATCTTGCTATCGCTAAGGGGCAGCACAATGACGTAATTCTTAATCTTGAGCAAAATTTCTTCAGTAAAACCGGGTATCGCAAGCAAGTCGTCGAATTGAGTCAGCGGCATCATGTGCGCACCCGGCTGCGACTGGGTGGTGGGCGTACTGTCCGGCGCGGGGTTGCTCGATCCCTTGGTCGCGACCTCGGCAGGTTGCGGCTGACGGGCAGTCAGGAGGTAATTCACGGTCGCCTTGGCAAGTGCATTGGCCGAAGGAATTCTCAGGTTGCCGAGCAATTTTGCAAAAGCAGCCACATCGACAGGACTGAGCGCTCCACCATTGCGTACCAGGGCGTTCACATTCAAACGCGATTGCGCGTCGACGATGTAGCCGGAGAGCGTCGCGCTACTGGCATCGGCATCCTGCTTGCCGTTTTCGACGAATTCATCGAGCCGGACTTCTTCCAGCGGGATGGCCCAAGGATCGCCAAGATAATCAACCTGATTGGTGTCCGACCGCAAAATCAGGCTTGACCAATCAAGCGCCCCCCGCAATATCCATTGTTTCTGCAACTGGGTACGCTGATTCTCGATCGAGCGCACCTGCACCTGCTGCTGCCAGAACAGGCTGGCCACGATCGTCACGGCCAGCGTCGTCAACAACAGGGCGGTGATGACGGCAACACCGCGTTGCCGTTGCCGATGGGGACACAGACGAGATCGGCTCATACCGCTCCCAGTAAAAATGCCTTGACCAGCAGGACTTGTTGCTCATGAAGCTGCAACGTTACTTGCAAGCCTTTCACCGCTGCCCGCACTGGCACCACCATTCCCGGCACCGTGGCAACGACATTATTTGCCGTCGAGGCAGGCGGCACCATGCTCCACGCGGTGCCGTCCCATGACTTGATCGTCATCGCATCAACACCCGTCTTGAGGGTCACGCTGTTGCTGTTGTCCGTGTCGGCGCTGGCAGCCTGCCAGAACTGATCGAGCTGGTCGAGGTCGCGTGTGGCGTCGGACTCGCTGCGCATTAGCCCACCCTGACGCAATCGGTAAGCCACCACTTGTAGCCTGCTCGGCTGGTTTTCGGCATAGACCTTGCGCACTATCAACAAGCGCCCCTGGTCCGATAAAAAGTTAGGACGATCACCGAGCAAAACTTCGTCGGCAATCAGACCGCAATCGCTTTGCATCTGGGCGAAGGTCAGTTGCATGCCACGCGTCTGTTCAAGATCGCTGGTCAGAGCGACGCGTGCGCGCACGATGCTATCAAGTCCACGCCAGCCGAGTACGGCGATCACACCCAATATCGTGATGGCGACGAGCAACTCGACCAGCGTGAAGCCACGCCGAGAATGCAGGGGAGCGAAATTGGACTTAAACACTGACAAGTTGATTCAACTTGATGATACGGCGGGTCGGGGACAAAGCATCGTAGACACTCACTTCAACCCGACGAAAATTGATATTCGGAGTCGACAGGACTTCCTGTTCGCACACCAGCCGCATTTCGGCCTGAGGACATTCGAAGACGGTTTTTCCGAGCGGGGGATAGACGTGTGCGAGCCGAATTTCAGTCAGGCGATTTTCCGCCGACCAGGTCGCCATCATGGAGGCGCGCAAGTCGTTGCTGTTCTGGGTCAGACTGCCTACCGCACGCAAACTGGCACCAAGCGCAGTGCCCACGATGACCAGTGCAACTAACACTTCTAACAGCGTAAAACCAACAGAGCGCGCGTGATGTCTGAACATGTTCGCCTCATTCCACCACGAAGTGACCGACGCCATCGGCATGGATATCGACCCGCGCATCTTCGGCCACCATCGTCAGCACGAACGGCCTGTCAACCGGCTCGCGACCAAAGACAATACGCATCGGACCACTGACAGGCGGTAGCGGCGGATTGATCAGCAAAGTCAATGGCGCACGTTTGAATTCCCTCTCCCGCAGCAGGTCATCTTTCTCGATCACCTGCCAGACGTTGTCGGTGCGCACAAGAAATCGATAGTTCTGCGCATCAGCTTCGAACGCCACCGGGCTATTGCGCACAATCGCTTCATCGCGGGCAAGCTGCAACAACAATGCAATACGCCGCGCATCGGTCTCCAGCACTTGCCGCGCACTAGGCATCGCATTGAACGACACGACGCCCAGCATCACACCGGCGATCACCATGACGACCAGCAGTTCCAGCAACGTAAAACCACGCGACCGGTGACTGGCAGGACGAAAATCGCTCAGCATCACGATGGACTACAGATCCCAGGAACCAATGTCTGCATCGTTGCCGGCACCGCCGCTCTGACCATCGGCACCGAACGAGAACACGTCGACTTCACCTTTGATTCCGGGCGACAGATATTGATACGGATTACCCCACGGGTCTTTGGGCAACCTGTCGATGTAACCACCGGTTTTCCAGCCGCGTGCTTCCGGACCGCTAGTCGGCTTGCTCACTAGTGCGGATAAGCCCTGCTCGGTGGTTGGGTAGCGCTGGTTGTCGAGTTTGTAGAGCTTCAATGCCTGCATCACCGTGGCAATATCCTGGCGGGCGGCGGTCACGCGCGCATCGTCGGTACGCCCCATGAGCTTTGGCACCACCAGCGCTGCAAGAATACCCATGATCACGACAACGACCATGATCTCGATCAGGGTGAACCCACGTGCAATGGCAGCGCGGAAGGTGCGACGACCAGGAACATGAAAGGCAGTAGTCATAGGAATGAGGAGTTGGGTTGTGGAATCGGTTCAAGTATAAGGTATAGGCCAGCAGCACCGCATCAAAACTGCCCGCTTCGACGGACAGATCGTCGTTTGAACAACGATACCAGCGTTATGAGTGCCAAATAAGTGAAAAGTGCCATGTTGTAAGAGTTCTACGTCACGAAAGTCTCACGACCTTGTACGGACAGACTGCAACAACGGATGGCGCACCACGAAAAAAAACCTCGATAAATCGAGGTTTTTACAACGGACCGAACAGCTACGGTATTTTCAGACCTTGCGACGACGC
>CANFED010000025.1 GCA_947445995.1 Oxalobacteraceae bacterium
ATGCCGGCCGATTTTAATTTGTCGGCACCACCGGCCACGCCGCGTCCGCCCTGGTTGCCGGCGCAACCGTTCGCGGTATTTTTTCATGCGACTGCGCGCGCGGCCAAGCAGTGGCCGGTCGCGCACTGGGTCACGATTGCCGCCGACCTCGCTGCACGCGGCATGCCGGTGTTACTGCCGTGGGGCAGCCCGGCCGAAAAAATCGCCGCCGGGCAGCTCGCCGTGCAGATGCCGAATGCGCAGGTACTGCCGAAGCTGTCGATGATGGATGCGGTATTGCTGGCACACGAAGCGGCGCTGGCGATCGGTGTCGATACCGGTCTCACGCATATCGCCGCCGCTTTCAACCGGCCGACTATCGAGCTGTACGTCGATTCGCCACGCTGGAAAACCGAAGGCAACTGGTCGACCAGCATCATCAATCTCGGCGATGAAGGGCAGGCGCCGACCGTCGACGAAGTACGCGGCGCAATCACCGCACTGCTGGGTGCGCCGTGAGACGGACCCTGTATTCGCTGGCCTGGTGGCTGGCCGTGCCGCTGGTGCTGGCGCGCTTGTGGTGGCGCGGGCGGCAGGAGCCGGGCTACCGGCAACACATCGCCGAGCGTTTCGGACTGGTAGCGCGTCGTACCCGCACGGCACCGTTGTTATGGTTGCATGCGGTCTCGGTCGGTGAAACTCGTGCGGCCGAACCGCTGATCGCGGCCTTGTTGCTGGCCTATCCGCAGCACGATCTGCTACTCACGCACATGACGCCCACCGGTCGCGCCACCGGTGCTGCGCTGTTCGCACATTACGGTGATCGGCTGCAACAAGCCTATCTGCCGTATGACACCGGCACGATGGTCGGACGCTTTCTCGATAATTTTTCGCCCTGCATCTGCATCCTGATGGAGACCGAACTGTGGCCCAACGTGATGGCGTGTTGTACGGCGCGCGGCGTGCCGGTCGTGCTGGTCAATGCGCGTCTGTCGGAGCGTTCGCTGGCGAAGGCGCAGCGACTGGGCAAACTCATTGCCGATGCGGCGGCGCAATTGACCAGCGTGGCGGCCCAGACTGCCGATGACGCGACGCGTATCCGCAGTCTGGGCGTGCGCGACGTGCATGTCACCGGCAGCATCAAGTTCGATGTCACGCCGCCAGCGATGGCCCTGCGGGCGGGGGCGCAACTGCGCCATCAGATTGGCATGCGACCGGTCCTGCTATGTGCCAGCACCCGTGATGGCGAAGAAGCGCTACTCCTCGACGCGCTGGCGCGCAGCGACCTGCCGGCCGATACGCTGGTGTTGCTCGTGCCGCGTCATCCGCAACGCTTCAATGACGTCGCGATGCTGATCGCCGAGCACGGAATCGACATGCAGCGGCGCTCGATCATCGGCACGGATGTGGCGGATGCCAGGGTGCTGCTGGGCGATACGATGGGCGAGATGTTCACCTACTTCACGGCCTGCGATGTCGCTTGGATAGGCGGCAGCCTGTTGCCGTTGGGCGGGCAAAACCTGATCGAAGCCTGCGCCGTCGGCAAGCCGGTCCTGCTCGGTCCGCACACCTTTAATTTCGCACAGGTCAGCGAAGAAGCGATCGCGGCAGGAGCCGCCTTGCGGGTCGACGATGCCGATGCCTTGTTTCGCGCGGCAGCGATGCTGTTGCGCGATGACGCGTTGCGATCAGCGATGGGCGACAGTGCATTGCAGTTTGCGCAGCAGCATCGCGGGGCGACGCGCCGAACGATGAGCGTGTTGGGAGCCTTGATTCGCTAGTGCATTCGGTGCAATAACCGCAGGGCATTGCACCGGATACGGAGAGCCATCTCAAAATAATCGTAGGGTGGACACGGCAATATCGTGCCCACGCGAATGCACCACCAGAGCTGGGCTGGATTCGGCCGACATTCCTTGTCCGCGCGCGTGGGCACAAAACCCCGTGCCCACCCTACAAAATCGCTGCGAGTCAGTGCCGTAGGGTGCAATGCCCTTCGGTTATTGCACACCACGCAAAGCGCCAGCCAACCAAATCAGTCGCCATCCCAAGCCTACCGACTCTGTAATGTTGACGAAATAATTCGCCGTTACCATCCAGTTCGAAAATATAAGTTATGCAACTTAGCAACTTTCGTTGCCGGGGCATGAATTAAATCGGAGCAAAGACATGCGGAGCTGGGACGAACCGAAGAAGCGCAAGGCGCGCGTTGAAATCATCCCGATGATCGATGTGATGATGTTTCTGATGGTGTTTTTTGTTCTCATCAGCCTCAACGTGATCCCGGCACTCGGCTTGAAAACCAGCCTTCCCAGCGCCAGCAGTTCGCAGGATCTATCGCCACAAAAAAAGGCCATCATCACCATTGGCCTGCAGGACGCCTTGCAAGTCGATGGCGTCGATACGCCAATCAATGCGCTGGCAGCACGACTGAACCAGCAAAAAATTGCCGGCGAAAAGCTCAACGTGATCGTCAACAGTGACCGCGGCGTCGAGGTCCAGCGACTCGTCGAGGTGATGGATACGCTGAAACAGAACGGCTTTGAATCCATCTCCATTGCCACGCGCAAGCCCTGACGCGTGGAAACAATGCCGTTTTTATTCCGCTTCAGAGAGACCGTCGCCAGCCTGCCGTCGCTGGGTATCTTGCTGCTACTGATATTCGTTGGCATCAGCAAGACGCCAACCATCTCGCTGCCGCGCGATGATTCACTGGTGCAGATTGCGCTGGTTGCACCGGAGCCAGTCGTCGCGCCGAAACCGGTTCCTGTCGTCCCTGCACCTGAATCGATCGCGCGGCCGGTTGTGATCCCGCCAGTAATGCCATCGCGTCCCGTAGCACCGACCCGACCTGCGATGTCCGCTGCCCCCAGCGCTGTGGCGAGCGAGTTGCCGGTGGTTGCCACGCCATCCAAAGCCATCGCTCAAGCGGTCGCACCCGTCGTTCAGGCCGAGCCGGTCGTCGCGGCTCCGGCAGCCGTGGTGCCAACCACCGTTGCCGTCAAGGCCAGGGCTGTCAGCCCCGACGCCGAATACATCGCGACATTGCGCGCCCATCTCAATCGCATCAAGCGCTATCCGACCGGTCGCGAAGCCAGCCAGTTGCGGCCGCAAGGAAAGGTCAGGGTCTGGTTCGTGCTGCGGCGCGACGGCAGCGTGGTCGAGGTCGGTCTGGAGCAATCGTCGAATTCGATGCTGCTCGATGACGCAGCCCGCAAGACCATCAACCGCGCGACGTTTGCCCCGTTTCCGGAGGCGAGCTGGCCTGATGCGACTAGCCACCGCTTCAGCGCCGAGCTGGAATTCGTCCCTGCTGCCTGATCTGTCTTACCGATTTTTTTTCATCATTGATTTGCAACCAAAAACAATCAGGGAGTAACACCATGCGCACCAAGACAACCCAGCTGTCATTGCTGATTTCCGGTCTGTTCATCGCGGCCAGTCCGATGGCATTTGCTGCCGATACCTCCGACGTGGGCAAGGTCACGGTGCAGGATGAGGCCGGCAATGCGCAGAGCACCGGCTTGATCCAGCAGGAAGATTCGGCCAAGGCACGTAGTTCGGTGAACCGCAGCTACATGGAAAAACAGGGTGCGACCAGCAATCCGTTCCAGATGCTCAGTTTGCTGCCGGGCGTGAATACGTATGACGTCGATGGCACCGGCCTGTTCGGCGGCACCATCCGTGTGCGCGGCTTCAACAGCGACCAGCTCGGCTTCACGATCAATGGCGCGCCTGTCAATGACTCCGGCAGTTTTGCGGTCTACCCGCAGGAATATACCGATACCGAAAACCTCTGCGATATTTTTGTCACGCAAGGTTCGACCGACACGGAAGCGCCGCATGTCGGCGCCACCGGCGGCAATATCGGCATGACCATGTGTACGCCGGAAGACCTGCGGCGCGTGCGGACCTCGTTCAGTGTCGGTTCCAATAATTTGCGCCGTGGTTACCTGCGCGTCGATTCCGGCAAGCTGTTTAACGATCGTTTCAAATTCTTCGTGTCGTACTCGAAGGCCGAAGCAGACAAGTTCAAGGGCATGGGCGGAGCTGAAAAAGAGCACGTCGATTTCAACAGCAAGCTCACGTTGAACGGCGGCAGCTTTATCGATGCCTCGTTCCTGTACAACAAGGCTGTCAACAATAACTACCGCACGCTGACCAAGAGCCAGATTGCCCAGTTCGGACCCAATCTCGACTTCGGCACCGTGGCACCGATCCATCAGCCTAGTGGTCCCGGCGTACAGAACGATTCGACCTTTGCACCGAATGCCGGCATCAATGTGGGCAACAAGGATTTGTACTACGGCTATAACTTGAATCCGTTCAAGAACTGGCTCGCCACGATGAACGCGCATTTTGTGCTCACGCCGACCTCCAGCGTGGATGTCAATCCGTACATGTGGTACGGCTACGGCACCGGCGGCAATGAGTTGAAAACCGTTGCCGAAGGCAGCGCCACGAATCAGCTTGGTGGTGGCATCCGGGATGCCAACGGCGATGCCGATGTTCGCGATACGGTCTTTGCCTACAACGGCAGCGTGACCCGCACCTATCGTCCCGGCGTGACGTTCAAGTTCAATCAGCAACTGGACAACCACCGCCTGATGGTCGGTTACTGGTATGAGAGAGCGCGCCATCAGCAGACCGGTCCGTACACGCCGATCGACAATAACGGCAACGCCGATGTCTGGCTCGAGAACAGCAATCTGTGGCTCAAGAACCAGAACGGCAGCATCGTGCAAAGTCGTGACACGCTCACCATCAGCACGGGCAAGTCCTTGTTCGCACAGGACAGCATCAGCCTGCTGCAAGATAAATTGACGTTGCAGCTCGGTGCCCGCTATTCGAGTATTGATCGTGATTTCACCAATAATCCGAGCCAGTCGGGTGCCGGCTTCTACACCTTGAAAAAATCCTATTCGGACCTGTTGCCAAGTCTGGGCGTGCGCTATCAATTGTCGACTGCCGATTCGGTCTTTTTCAATGCCGCGAAAAACTTCAAGGCACCGGGTAATTTTTCATACTTCGGTCTGCTCTCGGGCGGCACCGTGGTCAATGGCGTCTACACCGGTGGCACCGTGCGTAATGTGCCGGTCGACAAGGAAACCTCGGTCAACTATGACCTCGGTTACCGCTACGTCAATGACAGGCTGACGCTGTCCGGATCGGCCTTCTTCATTGACTACCGCAACCGCATCGCCTCCGCATTCAACCCGGACACCGCCACCACCGTCGACATCAATGTCGGCGATGCCAGCTCGAAGGGGCTGGAACTGGAATCGGGCTATGCACTGAGCAAGAACCTGAGCGTCTATGGTTCGCTGTCCTACATCAAGAGCAAGATGAAAAAAGACTTGCCGGTATCGGCCACTACCGCGTTGCCAACTTCCGGCAAGGAATTCCCGGATACCCCGAACTGGCTGAGCGGCCTGAGCATGCAGTATGCGCAGGATAGCTGGTACGTGTTTGGTCAGGCCAAGTACACCGGCAAGCGTTACAGCACGCTGGTCAATGACGATAGCCTCGACGGTTACACGGTCGTCAACGCCGGTGCCGGCTATACCTTCCCGTCAACCAACTGGCTGAAAAAACCGATGCTGCGCCTGAACGTCAACAACGTCTTTCAGCAGCAGTACCTGAGCCTCAATTCGGGTAGCGGTAGCGCGTTCACCACCAACGCGACGGCCATCGGCGCGATCGCGGCGCAGTCACCGTCGTTGTACGTGAGTGCACCACGCAGTGTCAGCCTGGCCCTGACGGCGGATTTCTAACGTCCGCTCCCTGGTCGCGGCGGGCTGCGGCTCGCTGCGACCTTTACCCTCCATCGCCTTCGGGCGTTGAAAGACCTTCCATGAACATGCAACTATTTCACGATATCGCGTTTTACCTGATGTACGGTTGTGCTGCGCTGGCGCTGTTCGTCATTGTCGAACGCGGTCTGTTTTTTGACTATACGTTACGCCAGGCCGTCAAGCTGGAAAAAGCCATGACGCATGCGGTGCAGCACGTGCGCGAGTTACCTGCCGAATTGACGGCGCGTCCCAGCCTGCCGATGACACTGGTATCGGACATTCTGTCGGTCAAGCATCAGCTCGCCACCGAAAAGGATCTGGAAGATTTCAGCGAGTCGGTCTACATCGCCAATCGCGGCGCGGTACAGCACCGGCTCTGGATTCTCGACACCATCGTCACTGCCGCCCCGCTGCTGGGATTGCTGGGGACGATTCTCGGCATTATCGACACCTTCAAGGCGCTGGCCGTGTCGGGCGTTTCCGATCCGGGCGCGGTATCGCAAGGCATCGGCACGGCACTGTATGCGACGGCGCTGGGTATCGGCATTGCGGTCGTCGGGATGTTTTTTTTCAACCTGTATCAGGAGCGCATCGAGCGCATCAATGACCACTTGAAGGTATTGATGCTGCGCGCTTGCGTTGGCCGCTTCGTCGGACCGGCAACGAGCGCACCCGCCCCTCGGAGCACGGTCGACATAGGCAAGCTGCAAGCGGCCTGAGGCGACCGTGGTGGCCGGCTCCGGTTGTCAGTGCAGTCGGGTAATGCGATCAAGTGGCGGCACCTTGACCGTGTCGCGCCCCTTGAAATAAGCGCTGGAGGCGTCGATGTCGGAGATGCCTTGCTGTATGTGTGTGCCCTTGTTGAGCACCGAGAAATTATCGCCACCAGAGGCCATGAAGCTGTTGACCGTGATGCGATAAGACGTGGCTGCATCGATGGGCACGCCATGCAGTTTCATCGAGCCGGGCACCACCCGGTTGCCGGTGCCCGGTGCGGCACCGGCTGGCAGGCTGGCATCCCAGCTGTAGGTAAAGCCGGCAGAAACAGGCAGCACGCGACCACCGCCTGACTGCGTCCCTTCCCATTGCTGCTCAAGTAATCGGTGCAATTGCGCGCCGGTGAACTCCATCGTCACCAGATTATTGCCGAAGGGCTGGACGGCATACAGCTGGCCAAACGTGATCTGCAACGCACCGTCGAGATCGGCCCGAATCCCGCCCGGATTGGTGAAGGCAATTTGCGCCGGCTTCGCACCGTAGGTGCTGTCCGAGCTGGCTGCCAGGAAGGCATCGGCGACAACGTCGCCCAGCGTGCTTTCACCGGCGTTATTGGTCTTGCGGGTCAGTGCGCCGCTGATCTTGCCGACGACGGCTCCGGTGATCGGTGCGGTCAGGTCGACATAGCGCTGTATCAGTGCACTGGTCGCGCTATCGCTCTTTTGCGCCGTGTAGCCAGTCGGCAGCGGGATCGTTGCGCCAGTGGCATCTCTGGCCTTGACGTCATTGATGGTGGCGACATTGTTGGCGTCTTTCCGGATCACTTTTTTGCTGGCCGGATCAATCATCAGTTCGATACTGGTGGCGATCCGTCCATAAAATCCGGCTTGGGTCACCAGCTTGCCATCGGGGCGGAAGCAGACGTATTCCTGGTGGGTGTGGGCGCTGACGATCAGATCGACCGCCGGGTCGAGCCGGTCGGCGATGTCGACGATGTCGCCGGCAAAGCCCGGACAGGTCTTGTCGTTGATGGTCGTCGCCGTGGTCGAGCCGCCCTGATGGATCAGCACGACGATGGCAGAAGTGCCTTGCTGCCTGAGCGTCGGGATCAGCGCGTTGATGGTGGCGACTTCATCGTTAAAGCGCAGGCCGGCGACACCGGCCGGCGTGACCACCGACGGCGTGTCCTTGAGCGTCAGACCAATGAAGCCGATCTTCACGCCACCGACAGTCTTGATCTGATAGGCCGGAAACAGCGTCGCACCCGTCTTCTTGTCGATGACGTTGGCAGCAAGGTACTGGAATTTTGCGCCGTCAAAACGGCCATTGGTCATGCAGGTATCGACGCCGATCACGCCGCGCGTGCCATCGGCAGAGCGCGGAAAGCAGCCGCCTTTTTGCATGCGCAACAGCTCGTCGCGGCCCTTGTCGAATTCGTGATTGCCGACCGACGACAGATCGAGTCCGATGGCACCCAGCACGTCGATGGTCGGTTCATCATGGAACAGGCTCGACACCAGCGGCGACGCACCGATCATGTCGCCAGCGCCGACGACGAGGGTATTGCCGGGATTCTGAGCCTTCAGACTGGCTACCAGCGACGCCAGATAGGCGGCACCGCCTGCCGCAACCCGGCTGCTGTCGCCGTTGCCATCGGCCCTCACGGGGACGGTCCCCGGTGGTGGTTGCAGGTTGCCGTGGAAGTCATTGAGTCCAATGAGCGAGACCCGCACCGGTGCCGATAGCTGGTCGATGCCGCTGCTGCTGCAAGCGGCCAGTGAAACCGCGATCGCCAGTTGGCTGATGCGAAAATAAATGGGTTGTTTCATCCGTCTGTTCTCCTGCGCCTGATGGCAGCAACCAAACGTGGCAGTGTAGTTTTGATCAGTGACGTTGGCATGACAAGTGGTGCAGTGCGGAGAACGGAGTGCGTGCCAGTATCATTGGCAATTCATTGGCGATTCGTTAGAACCGGGTCAGCGAGTTGAACAAATTGGTGAACAAGTTGGCGATCGAATAGCCCGTCTTGAAAACCAACTTTTTCAGACTGAGCATGACGCCCTTTTCCCGCTGATTCCTCGCGTCGATGCCGATAATCGAGTCATGGTGCGTTGGATAAACCACGTGTGGTACCAGAGCATGAATGATCTGGTTGTGCGTGAATGTGTATTTCAAGTACAGGTCCACCGGTGCCTCAATGCGCATCCCGCAGTTCAGCAATGCCTTCGCCCCGCGCGGCGTGACGATGTAGCCGGTCGTGGACATGCCGACGTTAAGCTGCTTGACCAGTGTGAAATCGGGCCCCTTGCGCGATACGAGAAAAAATCGCTTTTCAAGTGGCTCAAGCCGCACAAGCGAGACTTTGTCTGCGAACTGCTCGACATAGGCGATGCCCGCCTTGAAATTGCCGGTGAGCTCGAAGTCATCTTCCAGCACCACAATCGGCTCGTTCAACGCGACACTTTTTTCCCATGCCAGCAGATGACTGACATAGCACCCCAGCTCACCTGGGGCGGCCTTGCGACGCCGATTGATGATGAAACATCGCTCATCATAGTTTTTCAAGTACGGGTGGTTGCTGACCCGGCCGTCCACGGCATCAAGGAACTCGAACGCGATGCCCTGGTCGTTCAGTTTTCTGGACACACTTGCGCGTCGCTCGACGCTAGTGGCGAGACTGATAACGAATACTTTTAAGTGACGAACTTGGTGGGGTTGGCCTGATGCTTCGGAGATATCTCTGCTCATCGGCAGCATAGTACTTCATGAATTGTCCTCCGGCATTTTTCTGGGGCGCTGGCGTCTCCCTTCCTTCCCTTAATCTGGCCACGGGTGGTTTTTGCCAGCGTTTCGGACAGGCGCACGTCGCGCTCTGAAGAGGCACTGACGTCACTGCGCTGTTGCGCCAGACAGGACTTGGCGGCTTCGGAAGCCAGTATCGTAGGCTGCTTCGTCGTACTTGCAATGATCGAGGGCAAAGCATTTCGTCTGACTGACGTAGAAACGCCCGGAGCTTGATCCGGGCGTTGTGGGGTACAGCGTTGATACCTGCGGCAAGCTGTTCAGGCTTGTCGCACGGTACTCATCCTGCCGTGCCCGCCTGGGCTGTTGTCTCGGTCAACCCGCCACCCAGCGAGCGGTACAAGTCCACCGCGTTGGTCAGCCTGAGCTGGCGGATTTGCACCAGCCCTTGTTGCGCGATGAACAGCTCCCGCTGTGCATCGACGACGTCGAGGGCGCTGGCAATGCCGTTATCAAAGCGCTGTTGCGCCAGCGTCAGTCGTACGGTCTGTGCGGTGACAACCGCTTGCTGGGCGACGACCTGCTCGTCCAGCAAACCGCGGGCGACCAGTGCATCCGAGACTTCACGGAAAGCGATCTGGATGACTTTTTCGTAGTCGACCACGGCGAGGTCGGTACGCACCTGTGCCAGCGTCAGGTTGCTGCGATTGCGCCCGGCATCAAAGATCGGCAGCACCAGTTGCGGTGCAAATGACCAGCTGCCGGAACCGGCGTCGAACAGACCGGACAGCGCATTGCTGCTCGATCCGGCAGCGGCGGTCAGCGAAATGCGCGGGAAGAAAGCGGCACGCGCGGCACCGATGTTGGCATTGGCCGACTTCAGGCGCTGTTCGGCGGCACGGATATCGGGCCGGCGTATCAGCAGGTCTGAAGGCAGGCCGGCAGCGATCGTGGTGACGATGTTTTCATCGGACAGCAAGGGTGCCGGCGGCAGGTCGGTGGTGGCGCGGCCGACCAGCAGCGTCAGGGCATTGCTGGCCTGGGCGCGCTGGCGTTGCAGCGTCAGTTGCGACACGCGGGCAGTTTGCACCAGCGTTTCGGACAGGCGCAGGTCGAGTTCCGACGAGGCACCGACGTCATAACGTTGTTGCGCCAGTTTGTAGGCCTGCAAGCGACCTTCCAGCGTCTGGCGCGCCAGCGTCAGCTGTTCGTCAAAACCGCGTTCGGCCAGATAGGCCTTGGCGACTTCGGAGACCAGACTGATCTGTACCGACAGCCGCGCTTCGGAGGTGGCCAGGAACTGCGCCAGCGCCGCGTCATTGAGGCTGCGTACCCGGCCAAAGAAATCGAGCTCGAACGAGGCCAGGCCAAAACCGACCTGATACGTGCCGCCGGTGGTTGGTCGACCGGTCACCGAGAGCGAACCTGGGACGCGGGCGCGGGCACCACTGGCCGTGCCGTTGATGTTTGGCAGCAAGTCGGCCGACTGCACGTTGTACAGCGCACGCGCTTCTTCGATGCGCAGTGCTGCGGACCGCAGGTCGCGGTTGTCGATCAGCGCAGCGGTGATCAGCGCTTGCAGCCGCTGGTCCGGGAAAAACGTGCGCCAGCCTGTATCGGCCGCAATCGCCGTGCCGTCGGCATTGCCGACAAACGTGCTGGCTACCGGTGCGGCAGGCTGCACATACAGCGGTGCCAATGAGCAGGCACTCAGCAGGCCGGCGGCGAGCATTATCAAAGTCAACCGGGTCATTCTTGTTCTCCCTGCTTGGTTTCATGGTGGGCGGCCAGTGCCAGCTTGCGCTCACGTTCGCTGCCCTTGAAGAAGGTGCGGATGATCACGAAGAAGACTGGCACGAAGAACACGGCCAATACCGTCGCGGTAATCATCCCGCCCATCACGCCGGTACCGATGGCGCGTTGACCGGCCGAACCGGCACCGGATGCCAGCACCAGCGGCAGTACGCCAAGAATGAATGCCAGCGAAGTCATGATGATCGGACGGAAGCGTAAATGAACTGCTTCCAGCGTCGCCTCGACCACGCTCTTGCCCTGCGCTTGCAGGTCTTTGGCAAACTCGATGATCAGAATCGCGTTCTTGGCCGACAGACCGATCGTGGCGATCAGGCCCACCTTGAAATACACATCGTTGGGCAAGCCGCGGATACTGGCGCCGAGCAGCGCACCGAGTACGCCGAGTGGCACCACCAGCAAGACCGCGATCGGGATCGTGGTGCTTTCATACAGCGCAGCGAGCACCATGAAGACGATCAGCAGCGACAGCGCAAACAGGGCTGGCGCTTGCGAACCGGAGGTTTTTTCTTCCAGCGACTGACCGGTCCATTCGTAGCCGAAGCCGGCTGGCAGTTTGGTCATCAGGCTTTCCATCTCGATCAGTGCTTCACCGGAACTGCGACCCGGTGCCGCATCGCCCGAGATCTTCATGGCCGGATAGCCGTTGTAGCGCACCAGTTGCACCGGACCGACGATCCAGTGGGAGGTCGCGAAAGACGACATCGGCACCATTGCACCGCTACTGCTACGCACATACAGCTTGAGCAAGTCGGACGGTTGCTGCCGCTCCGGGGCATCGGCTTGCACGATCACGCGTTGCTGGCGGCCTCTGCTCGGGAAGTCGTTGATGTACGACGATCCGAGTGCGGTTGACAGCGTGGTGTTGATGTCGGCAAACGCGACGCCAAGGGCATTGGCCTTGTCACGGTCGATATCGAGTTGCAGTTGCGGCGCATCGTCCAGTCCTTCCGGACGCACGCCAGTGAGCACCTTGCTCTGGCCAGCCAGTCCGAGCAACTGGTTGCGGGCAGCCACCAGCGCAGCATGGCCGAGACCGGCGCGATCCTGCAGACGGAACGTGAAGCCGGTGCCGTTGCCCAGTTCGGGAATGGGTGGCGGCGTGACCGGGAATACGATGGCATCCTTGATCTTCGAGAATTCGCCCAGCGCGCGGGCGGCCAGTGCACTGGCTGACTGGTCGGCATTACGCTCGCTCCAGTCTTTCATCGGGACGAAGACCAGGCCGGCATTCTGGCCATTACCTGAAAAGCTGTATCCGGACACCGCGACCGTACGGGCGACTTCAGGCTGCTTGAGGTAAAAGTTCTCGACTTCTTCGAGTACTTTCAAGGTCCGTCCGGTACTGGCACCAGCCGGCAACACGACGTTGGTAACGATGTAGCCCTGGTCTTCGGTCGGCAGGAACGCCGATGGCAGACGGGTGTACAGGAAACCGACGACCAGCAGGATGACGCCATAAATCAGCATGTAGCGCAGCGTGCCGTTGAGCATCTTGCCGACAAAGCCCTGGTAACCCTTGGCCGTGCGACCGAAGCCACGATTGAACCAGCCGAAGAAACCTTTCTTCTCGGCGTGGTGACCGGCTTCGACCGGTTTCAGGATGGCCGCGCAGAGTGCCGGCGTCAGGGTCAGCGCCAGCAGTGCGGAGAAGGCCATCGAGGACACCATCGACAATGAAAATTGCCGGTAAATCGCCCCGACCGCGCCGCCGAACAGTGCCATTGGCAGGAACACCGCAATCAGTACCAGTGTGATACCGATGATGGCACCCGTGATCTGGCCCATTGCCTTGCGGGTGGCATCACGCGCCGACAAGCCTTCTTCGCTCATGATGCGTTCGACGTTTTCGACGACCACGATCGCGTCATCGACCAGAATACCGATGGCCAGCACCATACCGAACATCGTCAGGACGTTGACCGAAAAACCGAACAGCGCCATCACGCCAAACGTTCCCATCAGGGCAATTGGCACGACGATGGTCGGGATCAGCGTGGCGCGGAAATTTTGCAGGAACAGATACATCACCAGGAACACCAATATGATGGCCTCGACGAGTGTCTTGACGACTTCCTCGATCGAAATCTTGACGAAGGTCGAGGTGTCATACGGAATGTCGTAGCGAATGCCTTCCGGGAAGAACTTCGACAGTTCTTCCATCTTGGCGATCACGGCCGTGGCGGTGCCAAGGGCATTGCCGGATGGTGATAGCTGCACCGCGATCGCAGCGGTCGGCTTGCCGTTCAGGCGTGCCGAGGTACCGTAAGCCTGGCCACCGATATCGATGCGGGCAACATCGCGCAGCAGCACTGTGGAACCGTCCGGATTGGCACGCAGGACGACCTTGCCGAATTCTTCCGGCGTTTCCAGCTGGCCAGTGACAATGATTGGTGCCGAATACTGTTGCGTGGTGGGGCTGGGCAATTCGCCCAGTGTACCGGCCGTGACCTGGGCATTTTGCGCACGCACGGCGTTGGTGACATCGGCGGTGGTCAGCTTGTAGCCGACCAGCTTGGCCGGGTCGATCCAGATTCGCATGGCCTGTTCGGTACCGAACAGCTGGGCTTCGCCGACGCCCGGTACGCGTTTGATCTCATTAAGAATATTGCGCGAGATATAGTCACCCAGTGCAATCGGATCGGTCTTGCCGTCGGTCGACGACAGTGACGCAAACAGCAGGATGTTGCTGCGCGATTTGGTGACTTGTACGCCTTGCTGCGTGACGACTTGCGGCAAGCGCGCCTCGACCCGTTTCAGGCGGTTCTGGACATCGACTGCTGCCAGATTGGGATCGATGCCCGGCTCGAACGACACGGTAATGCGGACCTGGCCGTTAGCCTGGCTTTGCGATTCCATGTACTTCAAGCCCTCGGCACCATTCATTTCCTGTTCGATCAGGCTGGTGACGCTGTCATCGAGCAACTGGGCAGACGCACCAGGGTAAGTCGCGGCGATGACGACGGAAGGCGGAGCGATGGAAGGGTATTGCGATACGGGCAGGGTCGTGATGGAGAGTGCACCCGCCAGCACGATGAACAGTGCCAGCATCCAGGCGAAGACCGGTCGGTCAATGAAAAATTGTGCCATCGAGAGGGCTCCTTATTTCGCTGCAGCGGCGGCAGGTGCCGGCTTGGCTCCGGCGGCCGGGGCATCTGGCGTGGCAGGAGCGGCGGTGGTGGCGGCAGGCTCTTTCCACTGGACTGTCTTCACGACCGCTCCCGGTTTGACTTTCTGGAAGCCTTCGACGATGACCTTGTCACCGGCCTTCAGGCCTTCGGTGACGATCCAGAGATTGCCTTGGGAACTGCTGGCCTTGACCGTGCGCACGACGACTTTGTCTTCCGCACCAACCAGCATCACGGTCGCTTCCTTGCCAGTGCGCTGTACGGCTTGTTGCGGCACCGTGATGGTGGATTCGTTAATGGCTTGCTCGATCTTGGCGCGGACATACATGCCCGGCAGCAGCAGTCGATCCGGGTTCGGGAATTCGGCGCGCAGCGTGATGGCACCCGAGCTTTCATCGACGCTCAGGTCGGAAAACAGCAACTTGCCTGCTTGTGCGTACGTCTTGCCGTCTTCGGTCACCAGCATGACCTTGGCCTGACCTTTGCCAGCGCTTTGCAGTTCGCCGTTGGCCATCGCACGTTGGAGGCGTAGTACTTCGATGCTCGATTGCGTCATGTTGACGTAGACCTGATCGACTTGCTGAACGATGGCCAGCGGTGTCGCTTCTCCAAGGCCGACCAGTGCCCCTTCGGTCACCAGCGCACGGCCGATGCGGCCGGAAATCGGCGCGGTCACCGTGGCGTAGCCCAGGTTCAGACTGGCGACCTGGCGTGCGGCCTTCCCGGCGGCGAGGTCGGCACTGGCTTGCGTCTTTGCCGTGACCGCGTCATCGTATTCCTGCTTGCTGATGGCGTTGGTTTTGACCAGCGGTTCGTAACGTTGCACTTTTAATGTGGCTTGTGCGAGATTCGCATCAGCCTTGGCGACCACTGCGTTCGCGCTGTCGTAGGCGGCCTGGAACGGTGCCGGATCGATCCGGTACAAGACATCGCCAGCCTTGACTTCACTGCCCTCGCGGAACACCCGCTTCTGCACGATACCGGCAGCGCGGGCACGCACCTGGGCGATACGGCTGGCTTCGATCCTGCCCGGCAGTTCGGTGGTCACGGCCATGCTGCCCGGCGTGACCGTGACGATGGCCACTTCGGTCGGCGGTGGAGTGGCTGCAGCCGGTTTGGCCGGGGATTTTTCGCCGCAAGCGGCAAGCGCCGCGAGCAGCAACAGGGAAGCGCTGAAACGCAACGTGGAATCAGGTCGGGATAGACGCATGGAATTCTCGCAATGGAAAGTCGTACTGTTAAAGGTGTAAGTGCGGTGCAAGTGCAAGTGCGGGTGTGGCATGGGTCGCTAAGAATGGTGCAGTGCATGACATCGCGCTCTGATTCATGCGTGCCTGCCAGTTCTAGTTGGGTGGTAGTATACATACATTCAATGATGTATGTATTGTGCGGCGCAATGCGCACTATTTTATTCAGGCAATCATGTCCCGATCGACCAAAGAAGAAGCACTGGAAACCCGCAGCCGCATACTTGATGCCGCTGAACATGTCTTTCACGCCCACGGCGTGACCCGTACCTCACTGGCAGATGTGGCGCTGGCCGCAAAAGTTACCCGTGGAGCAATTTACTGGCATTTCAAGAACAAGGGGGATTTGTTTAATGCCATGTGTGAACGAGCGCACTTACCGCTCGAAGCAATGGTGCTGGAAACCGCCGATCGTCCTGACCGCGAACCGTTAGCCCAGTTACGTGCCAGCATCGTCTTTGCGATCAATGACATCGTTCACAATCCGCAGACGCGGCGCGTGTTCGAAGTGATTTTTCACAAGTGCGAGCTGGTGCATGTGGATGATCCGATCAAGGTGCGCCAGCACGAAGGCTTCGATGAGTGCATGCACAATATCGAACGCTTATTGAAGCTGGCCTGCGTGCAAGGTCAATTGCCGGAAAGTCTGGATACGCATCTGGCCACCGTCAGCTTGCATGCGATGATCGATGGCCTGATCAATAACTGGCTGTTTTCACCGCAGAGTTTTGATCTTGGTGGTCAGGTAGGGCGCCTGGTGGATGCCTGCTTTGACATGCTGCGTTGTGCGCCGTCGCTGCGATCGACCTGACTCTTTGGCGCGCGCTGCTATTTACCCGTGTGCGGTTACTTTTTTTTGTTTTGATTCTGGGAGGACTTTTTTTACTTGTTCCAACCAGCCCAATACAATGTCGGCGACTTCTTCGGCAGCGATGTCCAGCATGCAACTACACGTGTTGATGTCTTCGCAGCGAATGCAGCGTTCTGATCTGCAGAGCGTCTGTGCCCGTACTCCCAACGGTGCCCAGCGCGCTGGATGTATCGGCTTGATCGGCGGGAAAAGGCCCAGCGTGCGTTGCCCGAGCGCTGCAGCCAGGTGCATCGGTCCGGTACCGCTGGCAATGAGCCCGTTGGCGGAGCCAATGAACGAAGTCAGGCCCTCAAGATCGAAGCGGCCGCAGACATCAATGACGTTTGGCATGGCCAGCAAGTCCGCGCCGTGTGATGCGATCCACTCTCCTTCGGCTGTGCTCCCGGTAATCCAGAGTGTGATGTCGCTGTGCGAGCGTAGCAAGCACGCCAGCTCTGCATAGCGTTCAATTGGCCACTCACGGCCATTGCCATTGGATTTTGGATGCAATATCAAGTTGAATTGATGTGGGGAGAGCAGCACCTTGATGTCGGGATTGTCGGGGGCGACAAGCCCATACATCGCGGGAATGTCGGACAGCGTCGGCGGCTGCTCCAGGCCCAGTGGGCGCAGCAGCATGAAATTGAGTTGTGCTTCATGCAGCGTCGAGTTGACGCGGGTGAAATGGACCAGCTTGTTGCAGTATATCCAATGGTAAAGTCGGTGGCTGGTACCGATTCGCATGCCAATACCGGCTTTCCTTGCCGCTTTTGCAAGTACTTTGCTTGGAAAAGCAAACACGATAATGTCCAGGTTGAGCTCGGCGAAAAATTCGGCCGGGTCGTTGATGGATTCGAGTGTGATGACCCGGTCGACGAAGCGGCAATTCCTGACGACTCCGGCGGCGTAGCGTCGGCACAGAAAGCTGATGGTCGCGTTTGGGTAGTTATTTTTCAAGTAGCCGGCGAGTGGCAGGGTAAGCACCACATCTCCGATGTTGTCGGTGCGGCAAATCATGATGCGATTAACGGTATTGTTCATACTGACTTCCATTGGATAAATATACAATTCGGCACAATTGTGACGACACTGCATGCCAGCAACTCCTGCAATCACAGCGGAAGATTCTACATAAGTTAATTTGAAAATATTAAGGAATACAGTTCAGCTCTTTATGACTAAAACGACCTCAATCCCATCGGGCAAGCCGGATCGCCCCATGTGGTTCGCATCCAGTGTACTTTTTCTTTTTCCTGTGTTGGCCCTGACAACCCGATTCGGATTGACACTGATCCAATTGTTGATGCTGGTAACGTGCCTCTGGTTGTCGAGTCGTGACAAATTCGGGTTTTATCGGAAGAATTTTTCTGTGCTGACCTGGATACTGGCAGGCTTCATCGGGTTTTTCGTAGTGTCGTTAGGCAGGATGCTCTTGGCTGGTGCCCCGTTCTCCATGCTCGACGGGCCCTCGCGTGTCTTGTTTGGCCTGAGTTGCATTGGTTTTGTCGGAATGCTTAACCCAAGGCCCCGCTATTTTTGGCTTGGTTTGTGTATCGGCGCAATCGCTGCTGGCCTGCTGGCGATGTCGGAGCAATTCCATTTCGACGGTCTCGGCGGAGTGAGCCTGTTGCGTATTCGGGCCGAGGGCTTTACCCATCACGCAATCACATTCGGGGATTTGTCTCTGGCGATGGGGTTGATGGCGCTGTGTGCTTTAGGCGAGTTCCGAGGATCCCGGCTGGCCTTGCTTCCGGTAGTGGCGGTCATGTTCGGATTGATTGCATCGATCTTGTCCGGTTCGCGCGGGGGATGGATGGCGTTGGTTTTCGCGATATTTGCGCTGCTTCGTTATGGCCGTGACGTGCATGGACAAGTGTTGGTAAGGGCGATTTTTATCATTGTCGTGGCGTTGGTCATTGCGTGTCTTGTACCGCAGACCGGAGTTTCCGGGCGTATGCTGGAGGCGTTGTCGGATATCCGGTTGTATTTTTCAGCGGGGAATGTCACGACTTCGGTCGGCGTCCGTCTCGAGCTCTGGAAGGCGTCATGGTTGATGTTTCTTCAACATCCGTTTATTGGCGTTGGACGCGATCAGTTTTTTGACTCATTGCAATTATTGTATCAACAGGGCCAGGTGACGCTGGTGCCGAATCCTGTTATCAACAGCAGTAGTCACAACGATATTTTGTATTTTCTTGCTACTGGCGGGCTGCTCGATTTCAGTTTTTTTGTGTTGATCTACGGCGCACCGCTGATTTTTTTCCTGAGAAGATTGCGTAATCCATTATGTCCTCGCAGGTCCGAGGCATTGGCTGGCTTGCTGCTCGTTCTCTGTTTTTTTGATTTTGGTCTCACGGACACGATGTTTTGGTTGATGATGCCGAAGATATTTTATTCAATGATGGTGTGCACACTGATCGGATTTTGCCTGAGTTCGACGGCAGTTGCGACTAGCCAACCGCAAAGCCCCCGATGAAAATTTCCCCTCATCTGATGCGCCTGGCGCGCATGCTCAAACCATTTCGTGGCCGTCTGGCTCTGGCCTTCCTGGGGATGGCGATCACCGCATCGACCGAGCCGATGTTCCCGGCCGTCATGAAAACCCTGCTCGACAAGGGTTTCGTCGGCAAGTCGACCATCCCGTTGTGGACTGTGCCGGTTGCCGTGATCGGCATGTTCGTGCTGCGCGGCATCTCGACTTTCCTGACGACTTACATGATGACCTGGGTCTCGACCCACCTGCTCAACATCCTGCGACGCCAGATGTTCAGCCGGTTGCTCGACGTGCCGGCGCAATTCTACGAGCGCACTTCAGTCGGTCGGGTCATCAACGCGATGATGTTCGAGGTCCAGCAAATCATCGAAATGGTCACCAAAGTGTTTACCTCGCTGATCCGCGACAGCCTGACCGTGATGGTGTTGCTGGCCTTTTTGCTCTGGCTGAACTGGCGCCTGACCATTGTCGCGCTGGTGCTGCTGCCGCTGATGGCCATCGTCGTGCGCATGACCGGCAAGCGGCTGCGCAAGCTCACGCGCGACTTCCTCGACGTCAATGCCGAGCTGACCCAGGTCATCGAAGAAACCACCCGCGCCCAGCAGGTCATCAAGATTTTCGGTGGTCATGACTATGAAAAAAACCGCTTCGAGCAGCGTGCCATCAAGCTGCGCAATTACTCGATGCGCATGGCCAGCACCTTTGCCGCGACCGTTCCGATCACGCAGATCATGGCGTCCTGTGCGGTCTCGGTGGTAATCGTGATTGCGCTGCTGCAGTCTGGTCAGAACCAGATTACCGCCGGTGGTTTCGTGTCGTTTATCACCGCCATGCTGATGCTGCTCACACCGCTCAAGCATCTGGCCGAAGTCAATGGCCCGCTGCAACGTGGCATTGCCGCGGCGGAAGCCGTCTTCGCGCTGATCGATACGCCGCCGGAGCGCACCAGCGGGGTTGCGCTGGTGGGGCGTTCGGTGGGGCATATCGAATTCCAGGATGTCTGCTTTGCCTATCCCGAGCAGACCTTGCCGGCGCTGGCCAACATCAACCTGACCATTCATCCTGGCGAAACGATCGCCTTCGTCGGTATCTCGGGTGGTGGCAAATCGACACTGGTCAATCTGGTGCCCGGTTTTCATACGCCGCAATCGGGCCAGATCAAGCTTGATGGCGCGCCGCTCGACAGCCTGTCGCTGCATAGCTTGCGTTCGCAAATGGCGATGGTCAGTCAGAATGTCGTGCTGTTCGACGATACGGTGGCCGCCAATATCGCCTACGGTGATCCGGCCCCCGACCGCGCACGCGTTGAAGCCGCGGCCAGTGCGGCCCATCTGAACGAGATGATCGCCGCCTTGCCGAAGGGTTTCGATACGCCGATTGGCGACAATGGCAGCCGGTTGTCCGGCGGCCAGCGCCAACGCATGGCCATTGCCCGCGCAATCTACAAGGACGCACCGATCCTGATCCTCGACGAAGCGACCTCGGCGCTCGACAACGAATCCGAACGCGCGGTTCAGGCCGCATTGGTCGACCTGATGCAGAACCGCACCACGCTGGTCATTGCGCATCGGCTCACGACCATCGAACGGGCTGACCGCATCGTCGTGCTGGTCAGTGGTCATATTGTCGAATTGGGCACCCATGCCGAACTCCTTGCGCGCGATGGCGTCTACGCAAGCCTGCACCATTTGCAGTTTGAAAAGGATTCCGTTTGAACAACCTGTCTGAGCCGTATTTTATTAGCCCTGCTTTTAGTGCTTCCGACACTCCTTTTGCATCAGTCTGCGTGGCACCCCGGTGACCCGTACGCTAATTATTTCTCCCAACTGGATAGGCGACGCCGTGATGGCACAACCGCTTCTCAAGTTGCTCAAGCTGGCCCATCCGGAGCGGCCGATCGATGTGCTGGCACCTGGCTGGGTGGCACCGGTGTGGTCTGCGATGGCGGAAGTCGATAGCGTCATCGACACCTCTTTTCGGCATGGCGCGCTGCAGATTCGCGAACGCTGGCGTTGTGCGCGTCAGTTGCGTACGCGCGATTACGACGCTGCTTACGTGCTGACCAACACGTTCAAGCATGCGCTGATTCCTTGGATGGCCGGCATCGCGCAGCGGGTCGGTTATGTCGGTGAATCGCGCTACGGATTGCTCAACATACTGCACCGTGACGACAAACAGGCACCGCGACCAATGGTCGCGTTTTATGCGGCACTGGCCAGGCCGCCGGCATCCTCGGCACCGCAGCCTTCCGAGTTGCCACGGCCGACGCTCACTGTTGATCCGGTGCGGGTGGCCGCAGTGTTGCAAGCGGCGAAACTGGAGGCAGCAAGACCACTGGTGGTGTTTGCACCGGGAGCCGAATTCGGTTCGGCCAAGCGCTGGCCGATCACGCATTTTGCCGAGCTGGCCGTGATGCTGCAGCAGGCCATCCCCAACGTGCAGGTCGTCATCCTCGGTTCGGAAAAAGAGCGCGCGGTCGGTGACGCGATCACGACCA
>CANFED010000026.1 GCA_947445995.1 Oxalobacteraceae bacterium
CGTCGTTGACGGCACATCACCGAGCAGGATCGCGCGGCCATCGCCGAGCTGACCAGCCCAGACACCGAACTGATGGCCTGAGTACACGGCCGCCAGCGGCGTGGCTGCCGCGGCAATCCGGTTGCCGGTAAAGGTCTCGATGAAATCAGTCGTCGTGAATTCGGCCGGATCAAAATTGATCAGCGCTGCGGCCGAGGCACTGGCGCAGACCAGATACGGTTTTGCCAGCGGCGTCGGCATCAGGCGGGTCGAAAACGCATCGGGCAAGTCGGCAAAGCGGTGGGCGATGGCTAGCGTATCGGTGCGGTATTGCTTGGGTGATGTCATGGGTTTCCGGGATAGACAGCGAACGTGCAGTTTAAATCAATAGGGTGGTCAACGTGATCATTGCCACTCAAGTCAGGCTCGCATGAACCAGATTGCGGATCATTTGCCGGAAGCGTTCGCGCTGCTCGGGTGCCTGCATCAGCCAGATAGCGATCAGGTCTTCTTGCGGATCGATCCAGAAATACGTGCCGGCCAGGCCGCTCCACAGGAAGTCGCCCACCGAGCCGGGCGTCGGCGCGCCGCCAACCGTCTTGCGAACCGCAAAGCCCAAGCCGAAACCATAGCCGGGACCGGGCAGATAGGCCGCGCCCTGCGTGGCACCCGGAATGTCCGCCAGATGATCGCTGGTCATGAAGGCGATGGTCTTGCGCGAGAGCAGGCGCACGCCATCGAGTTCGCCACCGTTGCGCAGCAAGCGCGCAAAGCGCAGGTAATCACGCGCGGTCGACAGCAGGCCACCACCACCGGACAGAAATTCAGGACGGCGGCGCGCATCGAGCAAACGTACTGCCTGCTGCGTGACCGGATCAATCGGAAACGCTTCGGCGATCCGGTGCTGCTGCTCCGGCGCGACCCAGAAGCCGGTATCGGGCATCTGCAAGGGCGCAAAAATCTGCTCCTGCAAATGGACATCGAGTGATTGGCCGGAAATTTTTTCCAGCAACGCGCCGAGCAAATCGGTGGCGCGGCTGTACTCCCAGTTGGTGCCCGGCTGAAAGGCCAGCGGCAAGCGCGACAGACAATCTACCAGCCCGGCGTTGGTGATGGTGCGGCCTTCGATGCCGCTGGCCAGATACGCCTGCTTGACCAGCGTTGACTCACCGAAGATGCCGTAGGTCAGGCCAGCGGTATGGCGCAGCAAATCCTGAATCGTCATCTCGCGCGCACAAGGTGCCAGCGTCATGGTCCGGCTGCCGTCGGCGGCAACGCTTTCAGTGGCGACCTGCAGGTTGGCCAGTTCCGGAAAATAGCGTGACACCGGGTCCGAAATCAGAAGCCGGCCCTGTTCGGCCAGCATCATGATCGCCACCGAGACGATCGGCTTGGTCATCGAATAGATGCGAAATAGTGTGTCGGTCGCCATCGGTGTGGACTGGTCCGGACCTTGAGCACCATAGGCTTTTTCATGGGCAATCTGGCCACCGCGTTCCAGCAGCAGCATGGCACCGGGAATATGGCCGGCATCGATCTCGCGCTGGATCGCCTGATCAAGCCGAACCAGACCCGATTGGGTAAAAGGCGCATTGATGGAATCGTTAGCTTGTGGCATGGTTCTCCGTAATGGTTCGTTGATCATTGGTTTAAAAAAATAGGCCACAGCATTGTGCATGTTGCCAGCAGATTCCTTTTAACAGGAGACAGGAAGAATATGAACGCAAGCATGAACGATCAATTGATGATTCCTTCCCTGAAGGATAAGGTTTCCCCCGAAGAGTGGCAAACCCGCGTGGATCTGGCGGCATGCTACCGACTGGTGGCTGATTACGGCTGGAGCGATCTGGTGTTCACGCACATTACGGCGCGTGTGCCAGGAATCCATGACCAGTTCCTGATTAATCCCTACGGCATGATGTTCGATGAAATCACCGCGTCGTCGCTGGTGAAGATTGATCTTGATGGCAACAAGCTCGATGATTCGCCATTCCCGGTCAATCCGGCCGGCTTCACGATCCACAGTGCAGTCCATGCGGCACGACCCGATGCGCAATGTGTGCTGCATGTGCACAGCCTCAATGGCGTGGCGGTGTCGGCGCAAAAACAGGGATTGCTGGCGTTGTCGCAGCAATCGATTTTTATCCTGGCCAGCCTGGCTTATCACGACTATGAGGGCGTGGCGCTGCGCGAAGACGAGAAAGCGCGGCTCGTTGCCGACCTCGGACGCAAGACGTATTTCATGCTGCGTAACCACGGCTTGCTGACGCTCGGTTCGACCATCGCCGATGCCTTCCTGAACATGTACACCTTCGAAACTGCCTGCAATATCCAGATCAGGGCACAGGCTGGTGGCGGCGAGTTGATCACGATACCCGACGCCATTATCAGCACCGCCCAGGCTCAGGCCCGCGAAGCGACCAAATCGCTCGGAGGCATGCTGGCCTGGCCGGGCCTGTTGCGGCGACTGGACCGGGCCGATCCGTCCTACCGGAACTGAGTCGGCACATTCGCAAAATACCGCATCGCAGCATCGAAAACTATTGACGGTTTCCGCACGGTCGTACGAAAATCGCCTCGACCAAATTGAATTGCACACAGGAGAAAAGATGGCGTCGTACCCGAAGAGCCCGCTGATGGGCCAGATGATGGATCAGCCATTGTTGATCTCCAGCATTATCGAACATGCAGATCGCCACTTCGGTGATAACGAAATCGTTTCCCGCCGCGTCGAAGGCGATATCCATCGCTACACCTACCATGATTGCCATACCCGTTCGCGCCAGCTGGCCAATGCCCTGGCGACGCTGGGCGTGACCATCGGTGACCGCGTTGCCACGCTGGCCTGGAATGGTTACCGTCATCTTGAAGCGTATTACGGTGTGTCCGGTTCCGGCGCGGTGTTGCACACGGTTAATCCGCGCCTGCATCCCGAGCAGGTCGCCTACATCGTCAATCACGCCGAAGACCAGTACTTGATGTTCGACATGACCTTCCTGCCGTTGGTTGAGGCGTTTGCCGCGCAGTGCAAGACGGTCAAGGGTTTCATCGCGCTGTGCGACCGCGACCACATGCCGGCCACCAGCAAGATTCCAAATCTGCTGTGCTACGAAGAACTGATCGAAGCCGCTTCACCCGATTACACCTGGCCATTGTTCGACGAGAACTCGGCATCGAGCTTGTGCTACACCTCCGGCACGACCGGCAATCCGAAAGGTGCGCTGTACTCGCATCGTTCGACGGTGCTGCATTCGTATGCCTCGACCATGCCCGACAGCCTGAATGTGTCGGCCCGCGATGCGGTGTTGCCAGTGGTGCCGATGTTCCACGTCAATGCCTGGGGCTTGCCGTATTCGGTCTTGCTGACCGGTGCCAAGATGGTGTTTCCCGGCCCGGCGCTCGATGGTAAATCGCTCTATGAACTGTTCGAGCAGGAACAGGTAACGTTTTCGGCGGGTGTGCCGACAGTCTGGTTCGGTCTGCTGAACTACATGGCCGACAACAATTTGACCTTCTCCAGCTTCAAACGCACCGTCATTGGCGGCTCGGCCTGTCCGCCGGCGATGATGAAAACCTTGCGCCACAAATACGGTATCGAAGTCATTCACGCGTGGGGCATGACCGAAATGTCGCCGCTGGGTACGTCATGCACGCTGCAAGCGAAACACAACAACTTGTCCGAAGACGCACGTCAGTCACTGCTGGAAAAACAGGGGCATGCGATTTTTGGTGTTGACATCAAGATCGTCGACGATGCCGGTCTCGAATTGCCTTGGGATGGCAAAACCTACGGCAACTTGCTGGTCAAGGGGCCGTGGATCATCAGCAGTTATTACAAGCAGGAAGAAGCCAGCGTGCTTGAAAATGGCTGGTTCCCGACTGGCGACGTGGCCACCATCGATACCGACGGCTATATGCAGATCACCGACCGCAGCAAGGACGTCATCAAGTCTGGCGGCGAATGGATAGGCACTATCGACCTGGAAAATATCGCGATGGCCCATCCGGCGGTCCTGCAAGCAGCCTGTATTGGCGTGTTCCATCCGAAGTGGGATGAGCGGCCTTTGCTGATCGTGGTCAAGCGTGCCAATGCCGAGGTCACGCGTGAAGAATTGCTGGCGTTTTATGACGGCAAGATCGCCAAGTGGTGGACACCCGACGATGTCACTTTCGTCGATGCACTGCCGATTGGTGCCACCGGGAAGTTTTTGAAAAACAAGATGCGCGAACAGTTCAAGGAGTACAAGTTGCCCACCGCCTGATGGGTCGTAATGCGTAGTCGGTCATCGCAGTTTTTCATACCTATAAAATCCATAAGGAAGAGACAAATGACAAACCAGTTCCGCCCATTGTTGATTGCCCTGTCGGTTGCAGCTGCTTTTGCTGCACCGGTGGCCTATGCTGAAAACGTCAAGGTCGCGTTGATCGAAACCTTGTCCGGCTCGTTCGCGCCAATCGGCCAGAATCAGTTGAAGAGTTTCCAGATGTTTTCCGAGACCGCCAACAAGCAAAAACTGGCCGGTGACAATACGCTCGAATTTGTCGGCTTCGACAACAAGGGTAGTCCGCAGGAGTCGCTGACCCAACTCAAGCGGGTGATCGACCAAGGCTACCGATACATTACGCAAGGCAATGGCTCCGGCGTGGCACTGGCACTCATTGATGCCGTCAACAAGCACAACGAACGCAATCCCGGCAAGGAAGTCGTTTTCCTGAATCATGCCGCGATCGATCCTGACCTGACCAACAGCAAATGCAGTTTCTGGCATTTCCGTTTCGATGCCAATTCCGACATGAAGATGGAAGCGCTGACCAGTTTCATGGCCAAGGACATGTCGATCAAGAAGGTCTACATCATTGGCCAGAACTACGCCCACGGCCTTCAGGTTACGCGCGCGGCGAAGGAGTATCTCAAGCGCAAGCGGCCCGATATCGAAATCGTTGGTGATGACTTGCACCCGATCGGTCAGGTCAAGGATTTCTCGCCGTACATCGCCAAGATCAATGCGTCCGGCGCTGACACCGTCATCACCGGCAACTGGGGTGCCGACCTGGCGTTGCTGATCAAGGCCGGCAAGGATGCCAACCTGAAAGCCAACTTCTACACGTATTACGGCGGTACCACGGGCGTGCCGACGGCAATGGGCGAGGCCGGTGCGGAACATGTGAAGCAGGTCGCCTATTGGCACCCAAACAACGAGACGTTCTCCGGCAAGGAAATCGTCGAGGCTTACAAGAAAAAATACGACGATGACTTCTACACGCTGGCGACTTACAACATCGTCGAGATGCTGTCGAGGGCCATCAAGACGGCCAAGTCCACCGATCCGACCAAGGTCGCCTACGCGCTCGAAGGCATGAAGTTCAAGAGCCTCAACGGCGAAAATGAAATGCGTGTGGCCGATCACCAGTTGCAGCAACCGCTGTACATCGCGACCTGGGCCAAGGTGGATGGCAAGACCGTCAAATACGATCAGGAAAATACCGGCTACGGCTGGCGCACTGATCAGAAAGTGGAGACCTATGTCGCCACACAGCCGACCTCATGCCAGATGAAACGGCCTCCGAAGCCGTCGTAATTGGACTTGTGGCTCGATGCTTGATGCAGGACATGAAGCAGGGCAACCGACCGTCGGGACAACCCCGGCGGTTGCCATGTTCTCGTGCAAGCTTTTTAACCGGACCGCGTCGTTGGCTGCACTGCGGTTCGCTTCAATGCGGGTTGTTCTGCAGACCGTGTCGCTGCCCGTATCCATCACATAAAGGTTCCCCCCCGTGGAGTTCACGCTAATTACCTTGCTCAACGGCCTGAGCTACGGGCTCTTGCTGTTCATGCTTTCCGCTGGCCTGACGCTGATCTTCAGCATGATGGGCGTCCTCAATTTTGCGCATGCCAGCTTTTACATGCTGGGTGCTTATTTTGCCTATACGATTTCCAGCGTGCTCGGCTTCTGGCCAGCCCTGCTGGTCGCGCCACTCCTTGTCGGCGCACTGGGCGCACTGGTCGAGCGCTATGGTTTGCGCTCCGTACACAAGTACGGTCATATTCCCGAATTGCTGTTTACCTTTGGCCTGTCTTACGTGATTGTCGAAATCGTGCAGCTGATCTGGGGCCGTGCCACCGTGCCGTACCAGATTCCGGAACAACTCAATGGCGCGCTGTTCACGCTATACACGACCACCTTTCCCGTTTATCGCGGCTTCATGATGCTCATTGCCTTGCTGATGCTGCTGGCGATTTATCTGGTGCTCACACGTACCCGCATCGGCCTGGTGATCCAGGCAGCACTGACGCATCCGGGCACGGTCGAAGCCCTCGGCCACAACGTGCCGCGTGTACTGATGCTGGTGTTTGGCGGCGGTTGTGCGCTGGCCGGGTTGGCCGGTGTCATCGGTGGCAATGCGTTTGTCACCGAACCGGGCATGGCGGGTACCGTTGGCAGCATCATCTTCGTGGTGGTGGTGGTAGGCGGCATGGGCTCGCTGGTCGGGGCGCTGATTGCCTCGCTGCTCATTGGTGTACTACAGACCTTTGCCGTGGCGATCGATTATTCGATGATCAGCCTGCTGGGATTATTCGGTGCGCAAATTACGGCGATGACGCCCGGTTACGCGGTTCTCAAACTCACCATTTCACAGGTCGCGCCCATCATGCCGTACCTGTTGCTGGTGCTAATTCTCATCTTCAGGCCCAAGGGTCTGATGGGTACTCGGGAGGGATGACCATGACTTATCGACCTCTCAATCTTGCACGCTGGATTATCTGGTTTTGTTTCGCCGTGATACTGATCGTGGCACCGCTGATTTTTCACGAAGGGGCATCGATGTCGCTGCTGTCGCAAGTCGGCACGCTGACGATTTTTGCGCTGTCGTACAACATGCTGCTGGGGCAGGGCGGCATGCTGTCGTTCGGTCATGCGGTGTACTCCGGTCTTGGTGCTTTTTTCGCGATCCATGCGCTTAACATGGCGACTGCCGGTGCACCGATTCCGGTGATGCTGGTGCCGCTGATCGGTGGCGTTGCCGGCATGGGTTTCGGCATTCTGTTCGGCTATGTCACGACCAAAAAAAGCGGCACCACGTTTGCGATGATCACGCTGGGACTAGTTGAACTGGTGTTCGCTGCCTCGCTGATGTTCCCGGAATTTTTCGGTGGTGAAGGCGGTATCTCGACCAATCGTGTGATTGGCGAGCCATTCCTTGGCATCACGTTCGGGCCGCAGATTCAGGTGTATTACCTGATCGCGTTCTGGCTGTTCATCACCACCATTGGCATGTTTGCGTTCACGCAGACCCCACTGGGACGACTGACCAATGCGGTGCGCGACAATCCGGAGCGGGTTGAATTCATCGGCTACGACACGCAGTGGGTGCGTTACATGACGCTGATCCTGTCGGCTTTTTTCGCCGGGATTTCCGGTGGTCTGTCGGCCATCAGTTTTGAAATCGTCAGTGCCGAAAACGTCAGTGCCCTGCGTTCCGGTGGCGTGCTGCTATTCACTTTCATTGGCGGTATCGGTTTCTTTTTCGGGCCGATTATCGGCGCGGTCATTGGTGTCTTCCTGACCGTGATGCTGTCCGATTACACCAAGGCCTGGCAGTTGTACCTGGGCGTGTTCTTCATCCTCATCGTGATGTACGCACCGGGTGGAATTGCCAGCATCGTGATGATGAATGTCAGGGTGGTGGTGCACAAACAGTTCGCCCGCGTGGCACCACTGATGGCGGCGATCTGTGGCGCAGGACTGGTACTGTTTCTGGGTGCCGTTGTCCTGATCGAGTTGCTGTATCACGTCACGCTCGATGTCGGCAGCGGACCATCGATGAAGCTGTTCGGTTTTCAGGTCAACACGGGCGCACCGACTGCGTGGCTGATCGGCGTCGCCGTGGTCGTCGTCGGCATTGTTGCTTTCGCGAAAATCAAGGGCCCATTCCGTAATGTCTGGGACGACGTCAATACCGACATTGAAGCAGCTACCCGGAGGGCACAAACATGAGCGCGTTTTCCCTCGAACTGAAGGATGTCCGCAAGAGTTTCGGCAAGTCAGAAATCATTCGCGGCACCAGCTTGCAAGTGCCGAAAGGCGAACGCTTTGCCGTGATCGGTCCGAACGGTGCCGGCAAGTCCACCCTGTTCAACCTGATCTCGGGCCGCTTCGGCATCAGTAGTGGCGATATCCTGCTCAACGGTGCCAGCACGGTGGGTCTGAAACCGTTCGAAATCAACCGGCTCGGTCTGTCGCGCAGCTTCCAGATCACGAACATCTTTCATCGACTCAGCGTCTATGAAAACTTGCGCTGTGCGGTGCTGTGGTCGCTCGGTTACAAGTACTCGTTCTGGCATCGCCTCAATGGTCTCAAGGATGCGCATGAACGGGCCGAAGCGGTGCTCGAGCAGATCGGCTTGTCGCGTCGTCGCGCGACAATGGCCGGATTGCTGACCTATGCGGAACAGCGTGCACTCGAAATCGGTATCACGATTGCCGGTGGTGCCGACGTGATTTTGCTCGATGAGCCGACTGCCGGCATGAGCCGCTCCGAAACCGAAGCCGCCGTTGAACTGATCCGCAAAGTCACCATTGGCAAGACCCTGCTGATGGTTGAGCACGACATGAGCGTGGTGTTCGGCCTGGCCGATAAAATCGCGGTGCTGGTGTATGGCGAGATGATTGCCTGCGACACGCCGGCCAATATTCGCGGCAATGCGAAAGTGCAGGAAGCCTATCTGGGCTCCCATGCACCAGAGGAGACAGCATCATGACGGCCCTGCTGGAACTCAAAGAGTTACACGCGTATTACGGCAAGAGCCATGTGCTGCATGGTGTCAATCTGGTGGTCAACGAGGGCGAGATCGTCAGCCTGCTCGGACGTAACGGGGTCGGTCGTTCGACCACGGTCAAGGCGGCGATGGGGCAGGTCGATGCGACCGGTTCCATCCTCTTCAAGGGGGAGGAAATGATCGGCCTGAAAGCTTTTCAGATTGCCCACAAGGGGCTCGGTTACGTCCCCGAAAACCGCGATATCTTTCCGACGCTGACCGTCGAACAGAACCTGATCCTCGGTGAAAAGAAAGGTCGCAAGTCGCGCTGGACGTTGAAGGACATGTACCAGCTGTTTCCCCGCCTGCTTGAACGGCAGCACACGCCGGCCGGCGTGATGTCGGGTGGCGAACAGCAGATGCTGACCTTGTGCCGCACGCTGATGGGCGACCCGGACCTGATCATGATCGACGAGCCGACCGAAGGGTTGGCACCGAAGATCGTCGACCTTGTCGCCGAGTACCTCAGTGCGCTAAAAAACCGTGGCATTTCGATTTTGCTGGTTGAGCAAAAGCTGGCCATCGCGCTGGAGATATCACAGCGGGTCTATGTGATGGGGCACGGCTCGATCGTCTTCGAGGGCACGCCGGCACAGCTCAAGGAAAATGATGCGGTACGCAAGGAGTGGCTGGAGGTTTGATCGCACGAGGTTGATGCAGGCGCTACCGGATGGTGGTGCCTGGCGTGCTTTGTGCTGTCCTTGATGTTGTCCTTGATGTTGTCCTTGTCGTCGTCCTTGATGTGGCCCTTTAGGTCGTCATCGCGGTCGTTTGCGTTTCCTTTGTCACCTCGGTCAGCACGCGTAGTGCGGTTGCTGTTGTCACCAGATGGTCTTCATCGGCATACAAGCGCCCGCACGCCGGACCGCCTGACCAGGGCTGGTAACAGTCCGGGTCCGTGACCCGCAAATTCGCGCCACCCGCCCATGCGCCGTCCTGTTGCTGCAAGGCGATCAGCTTGCCGGCCAGTCCGTTGATCAGTTCGGGGCGCGCCTGTTGCAGGCTGGCGATGCCGGTGACGAGGGCCAGATCGAACGGACCGTGAATTGCATGCTGTTCGCCGGTGCCGACCACCGGTGGCCTGCCTTCCGGCGGGACGCCGAGTGCGCGCAGCAACCGCAGGCTCCACCACGTCGCGTAGTGAGAAGTGCGCCACCAATACGACGGCCAGGTACCGTCCTTGCCGCGCTCCCGCGCCAGCACTTCAAGCACGTCATCGCGCAACGCCATCTGGTCGGCGGGAGCCAGTGCCAGAAAGGCCGCCGGTGTGACGTCATTGTGTGGCGCTCCCCACGCATCATCGCGCGCATAGGTCGCAAAGCCGCCATCACGATGCCAGCGCTGGCGCAACCATGCCACGTCGGATGGCAACGGTGTTTTACCTGCAAGCCGCAGCAGCGTCAGCGCGAAGGCGCTGGAATCGGCATCGGAGCCGGTGCTGCGGTTGTAGCCCCAGCCGTGCGGATAGGGTCGCTGCTTTTCCAGCCAGTCGGCAGCAGCGGCGGTGCGCCGCCGTACCGCCGCGCTGTGATCCGATTCGGCCAGCGCCACACCGACATAGCCGGTCACCCAGGCATCCGAACAACCCACCGGCAAGCGGTAATCCTGCCAGTGACCGTCGTCGGCCTGGTGCGACAGCAGGTAAGCGACGGCTGCGCTGAGGGCGCTGGTAAGTGCGCTGGTTGGTATCTTATCGCTGACCTGTTTCATTGCTGCAGGGGTTTCAGATAGAGATTGAGCCTGGGCCGGTGCGTCTGGTCGAGGCCTAAACCAATGAAGGCCAGTTCGCCCAGTCCATCCAGACTGTTCACCTGAGGACAGGATGTCAGACCGTAACGCCGGCAGCACAGGTCAATAATCGTCAGCCATTGTTCAGATGGACGTTGTACGCAATGGGCGCAGACATCCAGCTTGATATCGCCCGGCTTGTTGTTCGGTGTCGCTTCTGCGGCAACGCCGGCAAAGGACATCCCGACACTGCCAACAATGGCACTGCGTGGAATGTGCCGGTCGCCGATGACGAGATGCAGGAAGTCACGGACTTCGACACTCTCTGCCAGCGACAAGCCAAGGTCGGCCAGCGCTGCCTTGTTGCCGACGCGCCAGTACAGTTTTACCCGTGCATTGTTCGCTGAACTTCCTTCGATGCCGGCGCTGATCAACTGGGTATGACGGGCCAGACGATCCGGGATGAGGCTGCCCAGCCAATGCTGGGCCCGTCTCCAGCGGGCGGCAGGATCGCCCCACTTCGTGCTGACATAGAGCGCCATGCCGGGGCCAGACAGATTGCTGGCCAGCCACGCACCGCCGGTTGGCAGGGCGGCGCGTGCCAGTGTATCAGCCGGGAGCATGCGTTCCATTAACGCGTGACAGGCCGGGCGCAGGTCAGGTGCCCGCTGCTCAAGCAGGCCATGCACCGCTTGCCCGAGTTCCTGCTTACGTTGTCTGATGTCACTGGTTTTTGCGGCAGGATCAGCCAGCAAACGGACGATGGGCGCTGCGTCAACTTGCAGGCCAATGCACAGCTGCAGCGGCGAACCATCGTTGTTGAGTGTAGAACGCCACGGCCCGGCTTGCGATGCGGAGGGGCCGAGCATGCTGGCGGCTTGCCGGACAATATCGTTCTGCGATCGTCCGGTCAGACTGGCGGCCAGTTCCAGCAGGCCTTGTCCGGTCATGGAAGCACCAACGGCAACAATGACGACGATGGCCAGAAAGGCGGCAGCAGCAGTGGCGTCAGCAGAAACAGATTACGCACCAGCGTCGCCGGCGTGAGCGTATGCCCGTTAAGCAGCAAGCCACAGCCACATGGAATGTGCAAGCCGCGCAAGAGTGCCGATCCGATGGCGACGCAGAACAGTGCGAGCAAACCGGTCGTTGTCGCCCATGCGAGCGGATATGTGAGCAGATAGGTGGGTAGCCCGAGCGACAACAGCAAGAGCACACCCGCGAGTATTTCCAGTATCGCCAGCAAGCCCGAAAAGGCTGGAACGAGTTGCGCCGGTATCAACCGATAATTGGCGACGGTGAGCCTGACCGAGCGTTGCCTCAGGCATGCCGAGATACCCGAGGCCACGAACAACAGGCCGTAAGCACAGCGCAACAATATCGCCAGTATCGCGGGTGTGTCGGTCATGAGATCAGCATTATTGCGGTCACGGGATTTCGACGACGATAACGTTACCGACCGACCCATTCTGGCCATTGATGCCCGGTGCGCCTGGCGCGCCAGGATTACCTTGCGCTGCCGAATTGCCAGTGCCACCGCGCCGGCCACCGACGCCGGGCAAACCACCGGGACCACCTGCACCACCGACGCCACCCTGGCCGCCGCCGGTATTGGCGGCATACGACGGTGTCGGGATGCCATGCACGTACTGAATCGTCACGTTGCCGCCATTGCCGCCAGCAGCGCCGTCACCACCCCGGCCTCCGCTGCCACCATTGCCGCCGCGACCGCCGTTTTCGTCGTTCTCGCAGCCGTTGCCGTTGCCGCCGTTGCCGCCCGGACCGCCCTGGCCACCCGGCCCGCCCGGCCCGCCGGAACCACCGTTGCCGCCATGTGCATCCACGTTCACGCCAGTGATGAATTCGGTGACCGAGACTGTCAGCGAGCCACCATCCTGACCGGCAAACCCGTTGGTGCCATTCGAGGCAGCTGTGCCGTCGTTGCCAGCGCCGCCGCCGGTGCCGGCATCGTCGCCATCCCAGTGGCAGACTGCATCTTGTCCTTGCGCTCCTGCGCCGCCGGCCTGGCCGCCGGTACCGCCGTGGCCATCGCCGCCAGCATTTCCATGCACGTCAATATTGTAAGAAGGCATTATTCATCTCCTGTCAGGTTTTAATTGAGTTCTCGTTGTCGGAGGGCGTGCGCATCAGAGTCCCTTGATGCCAGCCGCATGGATTGCACTCTGGTTGCCGAGCTTGATCAGTCCTCCCTTGTCGATCGTGATGTGGTTTGCAAACAGGACTTTTCCCTTGACGTTGAGCACCGCGCCGGAAGCAACGTGGATGTCGCGGAAAATAAAAATCGGAATCCGGATTTTTTGCAGGTCCAGCCATTTGTTGAGTGCCGGGATTTGTGCTGCACTGACATTGGCGCTATGTCCGTAAATGAAATCACGCGCCATGCTCTTGATGGTCGCCACCTGGTCGGGATGAAATGCCGGCAACGGTGGGATGACGATGCCACCACGACCCCCGATACTTGGCCGGATCGTCGGGTGCATCACCACAGGACCAATTGACGGCAGGTTATGTCCCTGTGCGAATGCCTGATCGGGGATGCCGATCCAGCGTTTGATGTCGGTGATCGATTTGGGTTCGAGAAACGCGATGCTGTCGCGGTGGGCCGTATCGGCACTGGTTAGTAGCATGGTCTGGTTGGCGGCGACATCCAGATCCACCAACTTGATCTTGGCGGGATCAATATTGAAGTCCTTCAGCCGTGTCTCTATCGTTTGTTGTGGCATTCCCATCTCCATTGTGCAATTTACTGGCGTGTTCGACGCCATCGGAAACCCTCTTTTGCTACAAGCAAAAATTAACAGGTCGGGGTCCGGGGAACTTGAGGTTGCTCAATTGGCGGCGATTGTGCGTTTCGAGGTTGCTATTGCCCGACTTACTGGTAGTGACAAGGTTGATATAGCGCTAGATGTCGTTGGATCGGAGTCTGCAGTCATTCAGATCGGGTGACTATTGATTACACTGGAAGCCATTGCCAATGACCAGAGGGGTTTTCATGAAACGGTTCTTTTGTGCGCTGTTGACCGCTGCTTGCGTCATGACGGTCATGTGGACCACGCACGCACAGGCTGGTATCGGTCCGGCGTCCACGATACGGATTGGTGTGTCGGGGCCGTTCACGGGCGGCTCCAGTCCGCTCGGAGAGAGCATGCTCAATGGGATTCGACTGGCCATCGACGAGATCAACCGTGTCGGCGGGATCAATGGCCAGCAGTTCGAATTGATCGAGCGCGACGATCAGGCATCGGTGCCGCTGGGAGCAAAAATTGCCGACGAGTTCGTGCGGGAAAAAGTCACTGCGGTGATTGGGATCGTCAACACGGGCGTCGGCCTGGCCTCGATCGATGCGTATCAGAAGGCGAGCTTGCCGTTGCTGGTGGCGGTATCGACCGGGACCACGCTGACCCGGAAATTTGCCCCGCCCAAGGTCGCGGAAAATTATATTTTTCGGATCTCGCCAACCCTGGACCTGGAAGCGCGTGCGCTGGTGATCGAACTCAAGCGGCGCAAGATCGGTGCCGTCTCTTTCATGGCAGATGCCACGCCGTACGGTGATGCCGGCGCGCTGGCGTTTCGCGAAGAGTGCCGCCTCGCCGGCATCGCCCTGCGTTCGGATGAACGCTTCAAGGTCGGCGATACGGACATGCGCAAACAAATAACACGGGCCATGCAGAGCAGTGGGCAGGCCCTGGTGGTCTGGGGCATCGGACCTGAGCTGGCAGTGATTGCCCGCAACAAGGCGGCGGCCGGATGGGCGGTGCCGATGCTGGGTAGCTGGACCTTTGCCAGCCGCAATTTCATCGACGGTGCCGGTTCGACGGGCGAGGGCGTGCTGATGCCGCAGACCTTTATCCAGGATATGGGGTCGACCACCAGGAACGGATTTTTGCTGGCGTACCGGCGCATGTTCAAGACTGACTTGATCGCGTCGCCAATGAGTGCGGCGCAGGGCTATGACGGCATGCATCTGCTGTACCGCGCAATACGGCAGGCCAATTCCGGCGATGGCAGTCGGATTCGCGCCGCGCTTGAAAATCTGGAGAGCCGCTATCAAGGCGTCATCACCAGTTACAGCAAGCCCTACTCGGCCAGTGACCATGACGCCATCACGCTCAACATGCTGTGGATCGGTCGAATTGTTGATGGTCGGATCGAATATTCCAACAAGGAAGACCAGCGCCGGGATGCCTTGTTGCGCTTCAAAAAGCCGTAGCGCTTGCGCGTCAGGTCAGACGTGGTGGCAGATAGCGCGCCGAAAATTCGGCGACGCTGAGTACCTTGCTGGCGAAAAATCCCTGGTATTCGTCGCAGCCATGTGCTTCGAGGAAGCGGAACTGTTCGGGTGTTTCGACGCCTTCGGCAATCACGGTCAGGTTCAGGCTCTTGCCCATGACGATGATGGCGTTGATGATGGCGGCATCCTCGGGATCAAGCGTGATGTCGCGCACGAATGACTGGTCGATTTTGAGCTTGTCGATCGGGATACGCTTGAGGTAGCTGAGGCTGGAAAAGCCGGTGCCGAAATCGTCGATGGCCAGCCGGATGCCGAGATCCCGCAGTGAGCGCAGCAGGTCAATGGCACCGATGGCTTCGTCCATCATGATGCTTTCGGTGATTTCGAGTTGCAGGAAGTGCGGTTCCAGCCGGGCTGCCTGCAAGGCCTCAGTGACACTGTTTAACAGGCTCTTCTGGCGGAACTGCGCGACCGATAAATTGACCGCCATCACCAGTTCCAGTCCCTGGTCTTGCCAGGCTCGTGCTTGCAGGCATGCCTGTCGCAACGCCCAGTCGCCGATCGGCACGATTAATCCGCATTCTTCGGCCACGGTGATGAAGCGGTTCGGCATCGTACGGCCAAAGCTTGGATGGCTCCAGCGGATCAGCGCCTCGGCACCGATCAGACGATTGCTGGCGATGTTAATTTGTGGCTGGTATTCGAGGATGAACTCGCTGCTTTGCAGGGCACTGCGTAAACTTTGTTCCAGCGCGATCCGTTCCACGATGCGCGTGTTCATATCGTTGTTAAAAAATTGGGTGCGATTGCTGCCCTTGCTCTTGGCGTGATACATCGCGGTGTCGGCGCTCTTGATCAGGACATCGACGTCGCTGCCATCTTCCGGATAGGTGCTGATGCCGATGCAGGTCGTGATGGTGAAGTCGCATCCCTGGATCGCATACGGCATGCTGATGGCCTGCAGGATATGTTCGGCGACATGCGCGATCGGTTCGCCGCTGCCGCTGTCGACGAGCATGATGACGAATTCATCACCACCGAGGCGACTGACGGTATCGACGCTGCGCACGCATTTCTTGAGGCGCTCCGCCACTGTTTGCAACAGTTTGTCGCCGATGTGGTGACCAAAAGAATCATTAATATTCTTGAACCGATCGAGATCGAGGAAGAGCACGGCGAGCTGGGTGCGGCTGCGCGCAGCGACGGCAATGCCCTGCTGCAACCGGTCCAGCAGCAGGACGCGGTTTGGCAAGCCGGTCAGGAAGTCATGTTCGGCCAAGTGCCGCATCTGCTCTTCCGAGGCCTTGCGTTCGGAGATGTCGGTGACGATGCCGATGTAATGGACCACGTGATGGTGAATATCGCGCACCGCCGTCACGGAGAGCCAGAGCGGATAACCACGGCCATCCCGGTGGCGGCCCCATAGCTCGCCTTGCCAGTGATCATTCTTGCTCACGCTCTTCAGAATGGACTGGAACAGGACATTGTCATGCGTCCCCGCGCACAGGATTTGCGGCGGGTTGCCGATCACTTCTTCTGCCGTATAGCCAGTGATGTCGGTGAGTGCACGATTGATCGAGATGATGCGCTGGTGCTGGTCAGCGATCATGATGCCTTCCTGGCTGTTTTCAAATACCTTGGCGGCCAGGTGCAGTGACATCTCGTCGGCCTTGCGTGTCGAAATATCACGCACGACAACATACTGGAGACGTTGGTCGGCGATCGCCATGTCGGTGCGCAGCACCTCGGTCCAGAAGGTCTTGTCCTGGCCGTTCAGATACAGCCAGTCATAGCGATGGTTGCCCTGTTGCTGCGCCAGATCGTGCATCTGGCGCGATTTCTCGGCTGAATCCACCCCGTCCGGTTGCTGCGGTGGTGAAATTTCTGCGCTGGCCCGGCCGACCATGGCGGCCTTGCTGGCATAGCCAAACAGCGCCAGCGCTGCCGGATTGACATCAAGGAAGTGATCGTCTTCGAGCAGCATGATGGCGTCGCTCGACTTGTCGAATAGCGTACGGAAATTCGCCCCGACCATCAGCAGCGCCTGCTCTTCGCGCTTGCGAACGGTGATGTCAATATCCATGCAGAAAATCTGGTGAACGGTGTTATCGCGAAAGACCGGGAACATCGTCGAATAGACCCACAGTTCGGTACCCGTAACCGTACGGACTTGCCAGTCACGCGGCAGTACCGGTTGCCCGGTTTGCCAGATGTGCGCGACGATTGCGGCAAACTCGGCTTCCTGGCCCGGATGCTGCAATAACTCATTGAGCCGCTTGCCGATGGCGTCCCGCGCCCCGATGCCGTAAATGCTGGCGCTGGTGGTATTCCAGAGCTGTACGGCGCCATCCCGGTTGATACTCTGGATCGCCACTAGCGGCGTGTATTCGATGGCAGAGACAAAGCGCGACAGCACGTCGATTGCTGCGGCACCAGAGCCAATGTGCGTGTCGGGAACGCAGTTTTGCAGGGGAGTGAGGGCCATCGTCAAAGTCTGTCGGGAGCAAATGAAGTCGATCATGACGGTAATCCCGGATCGTTCATTGACATCGCGCATGGGCGGGTGAGCGGACAGTGCGCTAACGCTAGCTTTGGCAGCTGTTACTTAGTAGCGTGCAATAATCGAAGGGTATTGCACCGCTACCGTTCTCAGGTCGTAGCCTTGAGCAGCACCACCAGCGCGCCGCTGCCGCCATCGGAAGCCTTGGCCTGACAGAAGGCGATGACTTCGTCTTTTTGCACCAGCCAGTTGCGCACTTTCCCTTTGAGTACCGGTTGTTTGTTGATCGAACCCAGTCCCTTGCCGTGGATGATGCGCACACAGCGCAAGCCGCGTCGGCTGACCGAGCGCAAGTACTCGGACAAGGCTTCACGCGCTTCGTCGGTCCGCATGCCGTGCAAGTCGAGCTGGCTCTGGATGACCCAGTGGCCACGCCGCAATTTGCGGACGGTATCAGCCGTGATGCTGCTGCGGGCGTAACTGAGTTCAGCGTCGGTGTCGAGCAGGGTTTCGATACTGAAATCATCCGAGAGCGATTCGGCCAGGGCGGCCTGTTCGTCAGCCAGGTGCTGACGTGCGATCGGATCAGGGCGTTCTGATTGCAGCAGAAATTTTTCAGGTGCGAGGAGCGGGGCGACTTTGCCTATGCTGTGGCGGAACAGGTCGGCTTCGATTGCCGCCAGCCTGGAACGCTGTTGCTGTTCAAGTTCAGCGACCGCGCGCGCTTCCTGCTGCACTTTGAGTTGCTTGCGCAGCAGGGTCAGCGAGGAAAAATCCTTGAGCGGTGCAGACATGGCGTAGTGGCAAACCCGGACCAGGCTTTAGTCGTTCAGCGATTCAAGGAAGCGCTGGGCATCGAGTGCCGCCATGCAGCCTGTGCCGGAGCTGGTGATCGCCTGGCGATACACATGGTCCTGCACGTCGCCGGCCGCGAATACGCCCGGCAGATTAGTCGCCGTGGCCATGCCCTCGAGTCCGGTCTTGGTGCTGATGTAACCGTTCTTCATTGTCAACTGGCCTTCGAACAGGCTGGTGTTCGGTTTGTGGCCGATGGCCACGAAGATGCCGTGTACGTTGATGTCAGTGAGGCTGTCATCAAGGGCCGACTTGATGCGTAAGCCTGTTACGCCGCTGTCGTCGCCAAGGACTTCATCGAGCGAGCTGTTCCATTTGATGTCGATTTTGCCTTCGGCAACCTTGGCCATCAGGCGGTCGATCAGGATAGCTTCGGCGCGGAACTTGTCGCGGCGATGAATTACGGTGACCTTGGAGGCGATGTTCGACAGGTATAGTGCTTCTTCGACGGCGGTGTTGCCGCCACCAATCACGGCGACTTCCTGACCGCGGTAAAAGAATCCGTCACAGGTGGCGCAGGCCGACACGCCTTTGCCCATGAAAGCTTGTTCGGAGGGGATGCCGAGGTACTGTGCTGAAGCACCCGTGGCGATGATGAGTGCATCGCAGGTATATTCACCGGAATCACCGACCAGCCGAATCGGTTTTTCCGTCAGCATTGCGGTGTGAATATGGTCAAAAACGACTTCGGTGTTGAAGCGTTCGGCATGTTGCAGCAGACGCTGCATCAGTTCCGGGCCTTGCACGCCCATCGGATCGCCGGGCCAGTTTTCGACATCGGTGGTGGTCATCAGCTGACCACCTTGTTCCATGCCGGTAATCAGAACCGGGTTGAGGTTGGCGCGTGCAGCGTAGACTGCAGCGCTGTAGCCGGCAGGACCGGAACCAAGGATGAGGACGTGTGCATGTTTGACGGTAGTCATGGAATTTTATCGATCGAAAAGGGAAGTTTCGGACTGCGCGACGTGGCAGCGTCTATCGGGCTTATATAATGACATTACGCTAAATTACAATCTCGCTACGATGACAATGGCATCAAGTGTGCCCCGTACCGTACGACAGATCAAGATTATAGACGAACATGACGATCTGGATTTACCGTGGTGCAACACCGGTAGCCAGCCCTGCGTGCCGTTATTCCTCGCCAAAAAGTAGTTAGGATTTATGAGTAAGCCAAGCCAAGCCTATACCCGTAGTACGACTCCCCGAAACACCCAGCCCCTGCCGAGCCGGTTGGTCCGCTTGCTGTCCGAAGCGCGCTGGCTGGTGCTTAGCGCAGTCGGTGTCTATCTGCTGCTGATCCTGTTGTCGTATTCGAGCACCGATCCGGGCTGGTCACAGTCGAATTCAGTGCCCAACCTGCAGAACTGGGGTGGTCCGATCGGAGCCTGGACTTCCGACTTGCTGCTCTACATTTTTGGATTGTCGGCCTGGTGGTGGTGCGTGTTGCTGTTCCGCCTGGTGCTGAGCGGGTATCGCCGGCTCTCGCGCAAGTATTTACTGCAGAAAGAACCCGAGCCAGTCTATCGCCATGACAGCCTGATCCGTGGTGTCGGTTTTGCACTGCTGTTGGCGGGCAGCGTCGCCATCGAACACTTGCGGATGTACTCGTTTCGCGCGGCATTGCCGCACGGGCACGGCGGCGTGTTGGGTGAGTTGATCGGCGGCGGTGCGCAGCATGCGTTCGGCTTCACTGGTGCGACCTTGTTCTTGCTGCTGCTCTTCGGGCTGGGTTTCAGCCTGTTCTTCCAGTTGTCGTGGCTGGCTGTCGCCGAGCGCATCGGCACGGGCATCGAAATGCTGATCGACAGCTTGCGCAACCTGATCGCGGCACGCGAAGACCGCAAGGTCGGCCAGGTCGCCGTGGTCAAGCGCGAGACCGTGGTGGTGCAGGAACGTACGCGTGTCGTCGACGCGCCCCCGGTGCGGATTGAGCCGCAAGTCGTCGCGATACCGCGCTCGGAGCGGGCTGAAAAAGAACGCCAGGTGTCGCTGTTCGTCGATCATCCGGATTCCAATTTGCCACCGATTTCGCTGCTCGATGATGCACCGCCCGCGCAAGTCACGGTCAGTGTCGAGACACTGGAATTCACCAGTCGCCTGATTGAAAAGAAACTGTCCGACTTTGGCGTTGTCGCCAAGGTGGTTGCCGCCCATCCGGGTCCGGTCATCACGCGCTACGAGATCGAGCCCGCGACCGGCGTCAAGGGCAGCCAGATTGTCGGCCTGGCGCGCGACCTTGCACGGTCGCTGTCACTGACCTCGATCCGCGTGGTCGAGACCATTCCCGGCAAAAATTACATGGGGCTTGAGCTGCCCAATCCGAAACGGCAAATCGTGCGCCTGACCGAAATCATCAGTTCCAAGGTCTACAACGATGGCGTGTCCAGCCTGACGATTGCGCTGGGCAAGGATATCGCTGGCAATCCAGTGGTGGCCGACCTCGCCAAGATGCCGCATCTGCTGGTCGCCGGTACCACCGGTTCCGGCAAATCGGTGGGGATCAACGCCACCATCCTGTCGCTGCTCTACAAGTCCGACCCGAATCAGGTGCGCCTGATCCTGATCGATCCGAAGATGCTGGAGCTGTCGATCTACGAAGGGATTCCGCATTTGCTGGCACCGGTCGTGACCGACATGCGCCAGGCGGGCCATGCGTTGAACTGGGCAGTCGGCGAAATGGAACGGCGCTACAAGCTGATGAGCAAGCTTGGCGTGCGCAACCTGGCCGGCTACAACCAGAAAATCATCGACGCCGACAAGCGCGAAGAAAAAATCCCGAACCCGTTCAGCCTGACGCCGGACGCGCCCGAGCCGCTCGAAAAATTGCCGACCATCGTCATTATCATCGACGAGTTGGCCGACCTGATGATGGTCGTCGGCAAGAAGGTCGAGGAGCTGATTGCTCGCATTGCCCAGAAAGCCCGTGCCGCCGGCATCCATCTGATCCTC
>CANFED010000027.1 GCA_947445995.1 Oxalobacteraceae bacterium
ACGCGTGCGATTCGGACGTGTTCGCCAAGCGCCTCAAGGCGCTTGAGCACCTCGCGAGGTGGCGTGCTGTTCGAAAATTGGGTCATATCTTGCCCGATAAATAGCTTGTTGGGCCATTTTAGGCCCGTGTAGCAATTGCATCAATATAATGAGCCATATCTGGCTCTTAATCCTCATTAGCGAGCCATAAAAGGCCCAAATGCAGAAACATCGACCAGCCTGTGACTCAGCGGTTGATATCGGAGCGCCTGATACCAGTCGTGGCAATGCCACCAGCGCCACTCGTCCGTCCACGGTAGTGCCGCAGCAGTGTTTCCGCACAATGCTGAAATCGCTCCGGCGCGCGGTGCAGCAAAACATGAGATCGGTCGTTGATTTTTTCATGGATGGGCCAACTGCTTATTCACACCCGTTTTTCTGATGAAGCCAGGCGCAAAAACAAAGCAAGACCGATAGTTGGGCAGTAAATTATAGCTACCGCGAGGTAGTGCCATACTGCTATGCATTACCCTAGTCTGTCCTGGTAACGATTACCCCTGACGGTTACATCAACATCCCATCCACTTGTCTCAAGGAGAGTCTCGCCCATGTTCCATTTCAACGCCAGCCGTCTGATCATCGCCACCGTTCTCGCCATCGGCATACCTGCAGCTGCCCAGGCGCAGTATGTTGGCCCTTCCAGCCAGAAAATCACCGTGACGGTTGCGGACATTCTGAAAAACCCGGTCGACGACCAGGAAGTCATGTTGCGTGGCGTAATCCTGAAGAAAATCAGCAAGGAAAAATATCTGTTTTCCGACGGCAAAAACGAGATTCGCGTCGAGATCGACGACCGCGATTTCCCTAGTCAGGCCATCGATGAAACTACCCGCATCGAAATTCGCGGTGAAGTCGAAAAGGAATTCATGGAGTCGCCGGAAATCGACGTGAAGGTAATCAGCATCCTGCGCTAGGACGCACAACGCGACAGGCAACAAAAAAGGGTTACCCGCCGAAGCGAGTAACCCTTTTTTTCCCTACACATTCTTGGTGCTGATGAGGCGAATCGAACACCCGACCTACTGATTACGAATCCGCGAAGTAATGCTTTGCGATCAACATTTATCGTAGCGGTTAAGTTTCTGTTTCGTTAATAATCAATGGCTTATGTAATTTATCTCTCTTTCTTGTGTTGCTTTTTGTTGCTGTGTGTATACTTCATTTTCCTACACACCCCCTACATGGGAAAAAGTACACGATGAAATGGGAAAACTTCACAGCGCCCCGAGTAGCCGCTTTCCAGTGCGCTCCGGGCAAGAAGCAGAGCATATTTTGGGATGGCAAGACACCGGGTCTAGGGGTGCGCGTAACCCCTGCTGGTGCAAGGTCCTACATTTTCGAGACGAGTCTTAATGGGAAAACGCTGCGCATTACGATTGGCAGCACAAAGACCTACACGGTAGATGCAGCCCAGCGAAAAGCAGACGCCTACAAAGCGCAGACCAACGATGGTATCGATCCCCGGCAGGTGCGTGCCGATGCGCTGGTCGCCAAGCAGGTTGCCCGTGAGGCCGAGGAAGCAACCACCGCCGCAATTCAAGCTCAGCAAGTGAGCGAGGCAGTAACGCTGGCGGAAGCGTGGACCGTCTATGTGGCTGAGCGCCAGCCGCAATGGTCAAAGCACCATATCGACGACCACATGAAAGCAATTCAAGCAGGCGGACTGCAACGGAAACGCAGCCCAAAGCTGACTAAGCCGGGTGCGCTGGCGGTACTTGCGGGAATGCGATTGATTGACCTGACGCCGGCACGTGTTGAAGCTTGGGCACGTGTTGAGTCCCAAGCACGCCCAGCATCGGCAAGACTTGCCTGGCGACTTTTAAAAGCCTTCCTGAACTGGTGCAAGGCTCATCCGGATTACGCCGCTGTCAGTGCGACCAATGCCGCTGTTAGCACCCGCACCCGCGAGACACTGGGAAAACCAAAGGTAAAAAACGATGCGTTGCAGCGTGAGCAATTGGGCGCATGGTTCAGCGCCGTTCGTCAAATCGGCAACCCGATAATTGCAAGCTACTTGCAGGTTCTTTTGCTGACTGGCGGACGCCGCGAGGAACTGGCAAACCTCCGGTGGGTTGATGTTGATTTCCAATGGAATAGCTTGAAGTTGAGCGACAAGATTGAGGATTTCCGCATGGTGCCATTGACGCCCTTTGTAACGCATTTAATAGCCGCGCTGCCCCGCCGGAATGAGTGGGTTTTCTCAAGCCTAACTGCACAATCCGGCAGGCTCGCGGAGCCGCGCATAGCGCATAACCAAGCTGTCGCCGTGGCCGGGCTGCCGCACTTGACGATCCACGGTTTGCGTCGGTCCTTCGCCAGTCTCTGCGAGTGGATCGAATGCCCTGCTGGCATTAGCGCACAACTCCAAGGCCATGCGCCCGCGGGTGTCCGCGAACAGAATTACATTCGTCGGCCGCTCGACTTGCTGCGCAAATGGCATGTGCAGATCGAAGCGTGGATTTTGCACGAAGCAGACGTCGACTTTACACCGGCTGCACCAGGACTGCGAATTATTAACGCCGCCTGACGCATCAGGCAAAGCGGCTGCCGAGGTGTTCTAGCACTCCGACAGCCTAACCATCGCAACACCACAGGGAGCATCACAATGACTGAAATCAATTCTAGCAAAGCCGCCGAAAGCACAATCGACCAGCTCGCCCGGAAGTCCCGGCAATTGCATGCACTGTTGAAAATGTGCTACGGCGATGCGGGCGAATCATTCCGGAACCTCAACGACACCCTACAGGACGACCATGCCTGGGCGTGCTCGGACCTGGCCGAAGAAATCAGGGACTTAGCCGAAAGCCTGTAATCGTTTCAGCGCACGCCTAGTCTTAGCGGACGAAAAGCCGGACACCTTCACCGGTCTGGCGTGCGCCCCAACCCATGAGGGCGTCACCGGAAGGGTGCGCATGAACTACGTTCTAAAAATCCCCAAATCTTTTGCCACCGACATACCAATAGCAACCATCAGCGAAACGCTGGCACAGGTCGCCGCACGCGGTGGCGACGGTACAGAACCCTTGCACCGCCCAACTCTCAAAAACACCCGTAAAACCTCGCTGAACCGCCTGCAAGGCGAATTTGATCGGGGGCGCTTGCTCGCATCTGACGGCGAGAATAACGCGGCTACTTCCGGCGACGTTCGATTCCTGTTCGTTCAACCGCCCGACTTGCACGCCTGGGCTACTCGGAACGGCGATACCTTCCGCATTCAATTAATCGAGGCTGACCACCACATCGAAACCAGTGAACTGCATGCGACCGTCTGGGCGCCTGACTACGGCGCACCAGTGCCCGCCGCGCTGCCGAAGCCTAAGAACAAGTGGGGCACGCACGAAGTGGCGCGCTTGCTTGCCGAAAGCCGGGACCTCGGATGGACGGCAGCGAAAGCATCGGCGCAATACGGCGTCAGTCGGCAGTTCATCGAGAAGAAGATTGCAGACGCTGCGCCCCGCAAGCAGACCGCGATTACTGCATTTGCGAATCCTTTGGGTGCACGAAAGAAATAAGGTTGCGTCACTCGGTTGCATTAACGCGACCGAAACCCGCATGGCGTATAGCTTTACTGGTTGCAGCAACCGCCCCGCTTGGTTGCCGTGCGTAGATTTCGGAATCGTTACTCAACGATAAGGAATCAAAATGCAAAACGCCACCAACCCAGCAACAGTCCATCAGCCGCTTACTGCTGAAACCCGCACCGCACTAACCACTAGCGAGGCCGCGTTCCACCTGGGACGCCGCCCGCAAACTCTCAGAAAATGGGCCTGCTTTGAAGACGGTCCGCTCCGGCCGATCCGCGTGCACGGTCGCCTTGCTTGGCTCGTTGCCGACATTCGTACCCTGTTGGCAGGGGGCGCTTAAATGAATAACGCTCCCACCCAAAACAGCAGCGAGAGCGCCCCTAACAGCGCGAAGTTTACCCCAGAAATCACCCTGCACGTCGTTGTCGCCGGCGTGGTCGTGGCACGAATCACGATTCCAGAATCAGCCTCGATTCGCCGCGCTGCGTCGGTCGCACTTTCGGGAGAGCAGCCATGAGCGCGCCGAACTGGAATCCTAATCTCGAGCATTTGCGCCACCGCAAGCACCGGTACGATGCGGCCGCACCAGGGTTTTTCATGTTGGATTATTGCCCCCTCGTGCCTGGCGATTCAAGCCCGGATTCAGTTATTAAAGATCCGATCTTGTACTGGGCGCTCTGCACGGAAGCACATGCAAGCGAGTCGTACATGGTTGGTTCGATTTGCGCCGTCGGCTACTTCTCTCATGGCGCGCACCACGATAGCCGCACGATCCTGGGGCCGCACGGTGGCGTTGAGGATATCGAAGGGCTCTACTCATCCGTTGCCGAGTGGCTTGCGGCTCAGGTTGCAAAGGGGGCCGTATGACCAAGTTTCAATTCGATAGAGAAGTCGCGCAGTCGGGATATTTCGCGGTTCGACTTTTGAAGGGCGGTGCCGGTGAGCCGATAGGCATCCGGCTCGATGCAGTCGTCGCGTGGGTCGATCACATCGGCTCAAAAACCGCTGAGACGGCACACGGCGAGGTGTGGGGTCCAACCATTCAACGGCCCGATGGAAGCGTGGCCAGGCCGGATGGATCCACAGCGCCGAGTGTGGAGAGTTGGTATATCGATTATCGCCAGATTTGGCAAAACGCCATCCGTTCCGGAGTCACTTTATGAACAACTTCGACGCCCTGCCCGCCGAGATGAAGCAAGCCGCCCGGTGGCTGTTTTGGAAATCAGTAACGAATGCCGACATCACAAAGAAGCCGCGCAAAGTGCCTATGTACGGCAGTGGGTACGCACGCGGTAAGTCAAAGTCTGGCAGCTTCGCGCTCGACACGGCTGAAGACCTGGCCGAGCTGGTGACCTTCGATGCTGCAGTGCGTGCTTTGCAGAGCCAGCCGGGTCTGGGCCTGGGGTTCGCACTGGGCCCAGATGGCACCGGCAACCACTGGCAAGGTATCGATCTTGATCAGGTCCCGGACAAGCCGGCGCTTGGTCCGCTTTCGGGCACGCTGCCCGGTTACGTGGAGGTAAGCCCGTCCGGTAAGGGCTTCCATTCGATCGGATACGGTAGACCTTTCCATGCGCTCGGCAGTAATCCGTCCGGTGTCGAGGCTTATAGCTCGGGACGCTACTTTACCGTCACGGGCCAGGCTGTTCGATCAAATCCGTTGCTCGACTTGACCGATTTCGTGGACAAGCGTCTGCGCCCGATCCACTCGCCAGCCGCCAAGGTTGCGGCGCCGAAGGAGACACCCGCCGAGGTGGCGGTGACAGCCGAAACAATGGCCGACCTGCGCGATGCACTGGCGTTCTTGCCGAGCGATGACCGCGATACCTGGCAGCGAGTCGGGCACCGCTTGAAGGCGCTGGGCGAACCCGGCCGCGAGCTGTGGTTCGCGTGGTCGGAGGCATCGCCCCTGCACGATCCGGATGCCGACGCAATCACATGGGACAGCTTCAAGCCGAGTCACACAGGTTTCGCTGCCGTATTCGTCGACGCCGCTGCCCGTGGCTGGATTAACCCCGGCCGGAGCGCCGCGCCTGCCGACACCATCGGATTCCACGATCTGGACGCATCAGGAGGCCATCAGGAGGCCTCTGCAGACCTTTCCGGTAGTCTGATAACCCTGCGCGATGGCAGCGACGCCTTCGAGCTTCTGCCGCATGTGGTCGACCGCTGGGTGCCTTCAGAAGAGGTCACTCTACTCGCGGCACATGGCGGCTCCGGCAAGTCCTACGTGTCGTTGAGCTTGGCGGTTCACGTGGCGCTGGGAATGCCTTTCGGCGGTCTGCCGACCACGCAAAGCGGCGTCTTATTTTTTAGTGGTGAAGATGGCGCCCGGGTACTCCGGCAACGGCTCGCCAAAATATGCCGCACACTGCAAATTGACCCGGCACAGTTGGATGGCCGCTTGCACATGCTGGACGCGTCCGACCTTGACCCGGCGTTACACAGGGAGCAGCGTGTAGTCGTCGCTGGCAGGTCGACAATCGTTACCGAAACCCCTTTACTGCATGCCTTGGCGGCACTGGTTCAAAAACTTGATGTCGGGCTGGTTGTCCTTGACAACGCATCCGACCTGTTCGATGGCAACGAAATCGAGCGCGCACGAGTTCGTGGGTTCATAAGGTCGCTGCGCAGTCTGATTGCACGGCCAGGTCGCGCTGTGTTGCTGCTGGCGCATGTGAGCAAAGCGAGCGCGATCGGCGGCCGATCGGCGGGTTCGGATGGGTATTCGGGATCGACGGCCTGGAATAATTCGGTCAGGTCGCGGTTGAGTCTGGAACCTGCTGGCACGGACGGCATGACCATCGAGCACCAGAAAGCCAATTTGAGTGGCAAGGCGCCCCCAGTACGGCTTCATTGGATCGACGGGGTACCCGTGGTTGTCGGTAGCGGGGTGGGCGCTCCCAGCGAGGCCGAGCAAGCGGCGCAACGTGAACAGGCTGAAGCGGACAAGTTGGCAATCCTTACGATCGTGCAGGACTTCGACCGGCGAGGTGAGCGCGTGACGACATCTTTCCAAGGGTCGGCGACTCTGTTCAAGCAACTCAAGGCTGAGGCCGGGTTTCCGGCGACCGTCGCACGGGACCAGCTTGCCCCGATCATGCGCAGTCTTGAAACCGAGCAGCGGGTGTTCCGTCGAACCGTGCGGACGCCAGACCGGAAACTGCGGGAAGTGTTCACGTGTTTGCCGGCTTGATAAAAGCGCGCCAATACGGGCGGGCACTTCTTCCCGGTGACGTTCTACCGGGCAGGGGGTGCGCTAATACCCTGCGACCATACGTGCGCTGCGCTCACCCTTTGTATCCCCGCACGGTGTGCTGAATGCGCGCACCACCTGCGCACATTCGCGCCTATTTAATAAACGAAATATAGGCGCGAATGGACGCGAATATGCGCAGACCATAGAAACGCCCCTGCCAGACACTCGTTAAGGACATCATGCGATCACCAAAAGAACTGACCGAAACAGCGAAAAGGCTGGCCGAATACCGTGCGCGACTGAAGGCAGCCGGCTTCATCCGGATCTCTGCCTTTATCAGCCCAGAACTTCACCAGCATATAGAGGACAACCGCCGGCAAGGCGACTGCACGGGGCGAATTCTTGAGCGGGAAATCCTCGGGGAATTCCGTCCTCGACCGTGGAAGGTGTAAGTCCTGCGCGGGCGCGCGCGAATGTGGTGCGTTTGCCTGCACTAAAACCTTTACAGCTTCCGCTGCAAATGCGGGCGGAGTTCGTCTTCGATATTCAGGATCGCAACTTCAAGCGTTTTATTGAAATCATTTTCCAAGTCTGTGGACGTAGACGCAACGGTGCGTCTCATCCTCACCCCGAATTCACGATCTGCTGAAAAATTGTCTCCTCCCGACATGGCATCCGCAATGTATGCATCGATCGCGACATTTAATTCTCGAACGCTCTTGCGTAGTTCATTGGTCTTTGTTTTTATGGCCTCGCCCCATAAAGCCTCAGCCTCAAGTGTCTCCGTGTCAAATTCTTGTAGAACTGACCAAACAGTGTTCCAACGGTTTGTGTAGACATGTGCGAGCCCTTTTGCTTCCTGCTCTGCTGTTTTTCTCAAACCAAGAAGATTATATGAGTCCGGAAATTCCGAACTACTAATAAATGGTGACCGACAGATCTTTATTTCGTCGCGGAGTTTGTAGGTTGCTTTTGCAAGCCCCTTAGCGGCCTCGAACGTCGCTTTTCCTTTTAACTCACGATTCCAATTATTCAGGCCAGTTACCGCGACCACGGCTGTGGTAGCGCCCGCAATTGCGAGGGACACATCTTTTATTGCAGTGATGATCTCTGGGATATTCATAAGCCAAGTAAGTTATTAAGTCGATCAAGTTGATTATTTGTTTAGCGAAAGCATTATGGAGCCTTCGCACAATTTTTAAGCAGTAGCGAGCGTCTATCGAATCTTGAAATCACCCACCAGCTGACCGGCAATCGGGTATGCTAAGTTACCAATAAGAACGCATGGCAAGGTAACCAGATGAGTCTTCCCGACTTAACGATTGAGCACGCGCGACTAATAATCCGAGATCCGATTGTGCGAAAGGACATCAAAACGAAGTTCGGGCGGAACGCGCTTAAAAAGGTAATGGCCTGGCTCGATGCCGGGGGAGCGGATGCCGATCGGGTTCTCGGCTGGCTCGACGATGTGGTCGGCAATGACGGCGAAATATATGCGACCTTTACGGCCGGCTGCGAGGACGACACATACAGCATCAAGGTGCGCGGCCTAGGTGGACTCTATTGGACGTGGGCGCCTGAGTACGGTAGTCATGGCTTTTTCAGCACACTGCCAGATGCTGAAGACTACGTGCTCGGGACTTGGAATGACAATTTAATTTCGTCTGCGTCGGAGAGGCACCGGAAGGCTTTCGTCGTCGCGACCCAAAAGACCGCGCAGGATTCGAGCAGTTCTACGCCCAATCAGCAATCGCATCTGGATTACTTAGAGGATCTGGGGCGGAAATTCGACGAGAAAATGCGCGACTCTGGCCTTGCAGTCACGGTGAAGGAACCATCGGATTCGACAGAGTTCACGGCGACATTTCCACAGGGCCGACCACCAGCAGCGACCCCGCGCACCGAGTAGCGCACACCAGGAGAAACTAGATGAGCTCATCCAACGATTCGGAGATCCGGCAAGCGGAAGCAGGGCTGTTCGCGAGCATGGCGAAGGTGCGTCAACCGATGGCACCGGATTCAGCGCCGACATCCTCGCCAAATACCGCGCATCTGCCGGGGGACCACGCGGACGCGCAGTGGGCAAGAATGAAGAAGGAGTTCCCGCTCCTTACCGACAAGCAACTGGACGAACTGATGATGTAATCAATGGCGAGTCTGTTAAGGCTCGCACTTGGTCAAACAATTGGAAGGAAAGTCCCAATGGGAAAAATTATATCGAGGGGATCACTGCAGCCGGACGATCCGATATTCTCGGGTGGAGTCGAGATGTTCTCGCCCCTCGCGTCCAAGCAGTCTTCAACGAGTACAGCGAAAAATACAACTGGAGCGAACTCAACCTCAGTACGTCCCGAGGCCCAGTACCCGATGCAGCCAGCGGCGGATCTTTACGAGGAGAGGATGCGCGCGCTCCTTTCGGATCCCGACGAGAAGGACCCGGGCAGGTAACCAAGTAGCAGGCCACCCGCCAATGGCTACAGGTCTACGCTGCCAGCCAATTGTGTAGCGTGAACAGGCCGGGCTGATTTCCTGAAGGATTCGACCCCCACCCCCATAGAAAAAGTCTACGGCTCGACCCCCATACACCCCGCTGGCTGGGCTACCTGGCTGTGTATATAGGGCCAAGCCGTAAGCCAGAAACCCCAGAAACCCGAAACAAAAGATGGCTATTCGTTAACTCGGGTATCGGCTTTCCATTAAAAAAAAATAGTGTGGGACGTTTTGAAAGACGCCCCCCTGCACGGCCGAATCTGGAAGCACTTCCCTCAGCGCCCGAGCCCATCGATTATAGATATCGACCAGAGCGCGGCGATAGGCCATCCGATAAAAGCTCGTTTGCTTAGGGTGGCTTCCCCAACCAGGGAAAATAATAACCCTGCCGCCAAGGCCCCCAAGAGCGACCCACCTAACCCCAGTGCAAGCGCCCAATACCATTTGGCTTTGACGAAGTAATAAATGAAAATCCCGATCGCGGCCAGAAAGCCTAGCAGGCTCGAAATCTCGACGGATTTTAAAAGTGCAGGAGATGCCGGGGAGGCGAAGGACTTGATGGCAGTCTCATGGTGGAACTGGGCCAACAAAAAACAGAACAGCATTGCCCATCCGAGTACGAGTTTGAGCGGTAGAAGTTCAGGCATGCGGTTGTCTCCTGCGGGTTGCCGGGGTTTTGTATTGGAATACTTTCCAATTTGAAACCATAGTAACTTGGCAAGTTGACCAGCGGTTACTCAAACACCAAGAAACTTAGCCCACATCCACCCTGCCCCTGTGCTCGGGCAAATCCTACGCAACCCCTACACGCGACCGACAAACCGTCCACGCAACAAAAAAGGGTTACCAGCCGAAGCAGATAACCCTTTGATTTCCCTACACATTCTTGGTGCTGATGAGGCGAATCGAACACCCGACCTACTGATTACGAATCAGTTGCTCTACCAACTGAGCTACATCAGCGAAGTGCCGTATTCTAGCAAAGTTTCACTGAGAAACACCAGCCCACTTTGCATTTACTCCGCGAACACCCGATGAATCGTGCCATCGTGCGTCCCCGGCAGTGCGATTACCGCCTGGATTACTGCTTGTGATACGCGGTGACCCGCTCGACTTCATTCTTCGAACCCAGAAATACCGGCACGCGTTGATGCAGCTTTTCTGGCTGGATGTTCATGATGCGGCCGTGACCGTCAGTGGCAGCACCACCGGCTTGCTCGACGATGAAGGCCATCGGGTTGGCTTCGTACATCAACCGCAGTTTGCCCGGCTTGCTCGGATCGCGACTGTCGGCCGGGTACATGAAGATGCCGCCACGGCACAGGATGCGATGCACGTCAGCGACCATCGAGGCAATCCAGCGCATATTGAAATCTGCTTCGCGCGGACCGGCGGTCCCTGCCTGCATTTCATTGACGTAACGGGTCACAGGCGGATGCCAGTGACGCGCGTTCGATGCATTGATCGCGTATTCGCGGGTATCCGCCGGGATCTGGATGTTGCGCTGGGTGAGCACCCACGAGCCCATCTCGCGATCGAGCGTGAAGCAGTTGACACCGTTGCCGGTCGTTAGCACCAGCACGGTCTGCGGACCATACACGGCATAACCGGCTGCGACTTGCTTGGCACCAGGCTGCAGGAAGTCCTGCTCGGTCGGCGTGGCCATGCCATCGGGTGCCTTCAGCACCGAGAAAATCGTGCCGATCGATACGTTCACGTCGATGTTGCTGGAACCGTCAAGCGGATCGAACAGCAGCATGTACTCACCCATCGGATAGCGGTTCGGAATCAGGTGAATGGTTTCCATTTCTTCGGAAGCCATCGCTGCCAGATGACCGCCCCACTCGTTGGCTTCAAGCAGGATTTCATTGCTGATGATGTCGAGCTTTTTTTGTACTTCGCCCTGGACGTTTTCGATGTTGGCGCTACCGAGCACATCGCCCAGCGCACCCTTGCCAACCGCATGGCTGATGGTCTTGCAGGCGCGTGCGACGACTTCGATCAACAAACGCAATTCGGCTGGAATGGTGTTGTTGTTGCGTTGTTCTTCTACCAGATGCTGGGTCAGGCTGATACGTTTCATGGTGGTCTCTTTGCTTTCGTTTCAGTTGGCAATTGCCTTGCTAATCACTTCCTGTACATCCGTCGACAAGGCTGGCGCAGCGGCGACCTGCTGGAGCGCTTGCTGCATCAGCTCCTGACGGGCCGGGGCATATTTGCGCCAGCGATCCAGCGAGCGCGCCAGACGGGCCGCGACTTGCGCATTGATGCCGTTAAGGGCAATCACCTGCTCGGCCCAGAAGGCATACCCGCTGCCATCGCTGGCATGGAATTGCGCCGGATTGCCATTGCAGAAACTGAAGATCAGGCTGCGTGCCCGGTTCGGATTTTTCAATGTGAAGGCCGGATGCTGCATCAATGTACGCACGGCCGCAACATCGGTGTCGCGCGCCATCGCTTGCAGCATGAACCACTTGTCGATGACCAGCGGATCGGCCTCGAACTCCTGATAGAAACCGGCCAGCGCGGCATGCCGCCCCGGCGCGCTGGTATTGATCAGTACTGCCAGCGCGGCCAGCCGGTCCGTCATGTTGCTGGCATCGTCGTACTGCTTTTGCGCCAGCGCGTGGACTGATGCATCGTCCAGTTCGGCCAGCATCGCCAGCGCGACATTTTTCAGTGCCCGCTTGCCCGACGAGATGGCATCGGGCTGGTAGGTACCAGGGGTCTGGTTATCTGCGTAAGCCGCCTCAAGGTCGGCGCGCAATGTCGTCGCCAGTGCCAGACGCAAGGCCTGACGGGCATCGCGAATCGCTTGCGGTTCGACCACGGCCATGGCTTCGGCGATCATGGTTTCGGACGGCAAGGTCAGAATCACTTCGCGAAACGAGGTGCCAAGTAGCCTGTCATTGAGCGTCGTGCGCAAGGCGCTCGCCAGCAAGCTGTCGGCAGCGTTCGGTGCAGCGGTCTTGCCATCGTTGGCCGCATCGACCAGCGCCAGCAAGCGGCGTGTCGCCAGACGCTGGCCCGCTTCCCAGCGATTGAATGCATCACTGTCGTTGGCCATCAGGAAGGCCAGTTCATCATCGCTGTAATCGATCGACAGCACCACCGGCGCGGAAAAATCACGCAGTATCGATGGCACCGGCTGTTCGGTCACGCCCGTGAACACGAACGTCTGCTCGGCTTCGGTCAGTTCGAGCACGAGGGTGTGCTGCGGCGTGGCCATTGTCGCGGTCTGTCCCTGCAAGACCAGCGCCATGTCATTGCCCTGACGATCGAGCAGGCCAACCGCGACCGGAATATGGAACGGCAATTTCTCCGCCTGACCAGGCGTGGCCGCGCAATGCTGGGCCAGCGTGATCGCATACGTGCCAGCGGCGCTGTCGTAGCGCGTCGTCGCGCGGACCTGCGGCGTGCCAGCCTGGCTGTACCAGCGCTCGAACTGGCTCAGGTCGCGACCGTTGGCATCGACCATCGCTGCACGGAAATCATTGCAGGTGACGGCCTGGCCATCATGCCGTTCAAAGTACAGGTCCATGCCTTTGCGGAAACCGTCCCGACCGAACAGGGTCTGGTACATGCGGACGACTTCAGCGCCTTTTTCGTAAATCGTGACCGTATAAAAATTATTGATTTCGAGGTAGGAGTCCGGTCGCACCGAGTGCGCCATCGGGCCCGCATCTTCCGGGAACTGGGCTTGGCGTAATACGCGGACATCCTCGATGCGCTTGACCGCGCGGCCGGACTCGGAGCCAACCAGATCAGCCGAAAATTCCTGGTCACGAAAGACCGTCAGTCCTTCTTTGAGAGAGAGCTGGAACCAGTCGCGGCACGTCACGCGGTTGCCGGTCCAGTTATGAAAATACTCGTGACCGACCACTGATTCGATGTTGGCGTAATCGACATCGGTCGCGATGCGCGGATTGGCCAGCACGAACTTGGTGTTGAAGACGTTGAGGCCCTTGTTCTCCATCGCACCCATGTTGAAGTCGCCGACGGCAACAATCATGAAGCGGTCCAGATCGAGTTCCAGCCCGAAGCGTTCTTCATCCCAGGTGATGCTGTTCTTCAGCGAATCCATCGCGTGCTGGGTCTTGTCCAGATTGCCGGGTTCGACCCAGACCTGCAGCAGCACGTCGCGGCCGGACTTGAGCCGCATGGTTTCTTCCTGGCAGACCAGCTTGCCGGCCACCAGCGCGAACAGATAGGACGGCTTCTTGAACGGGTCTTCCCACAGCGCAAAGTGGCGGCCGTTGGCAAGCTCGCCTTGATCGATCAGGTTGCCGTTCGATAACAGGACCGGGTACGCCGCTTTATCAGCGCGCAGCATCACGGTATATTTCGCCATCACGTCGGGACGATCCGGGAAGAAGGTAATTTTGCGAAAGCCTTCGGCTTCGCACTGGGTAAAGAAATTTCCGCTCGACACGTACAAGCCCATCAGCGACGTATTGTTTTGCGGCGCGAGGGCGGTTTCGATTTCGAGGTCGACCTGATCCGGCGCATTGGCGATGAGCAGATTGCCATCGACGAGCTGGTAGGCCTGCTCGTCCATGTGCTTGCCGTTCATGCTGATACTGATCAGCCGGAGCTCGTCGCCGGACAGCGTGATAGTGTGATCGTCACTGGCAACGTTGCGGGTAAGCGCGATGCGGGTGATGACGCGTGTCTCGATTGGATCGAGATCGAATCCCATGTCGACGGTATCGACAAAATAAGCGGGCGGTGTGTACTGCTCGCGAAAAATGGTGGGAGGATTATCAGTACGCATAAGGATGGGGTTTTCTCTACGTTTTAAGGCAACATGGCATTTTACAAGGATCGGAGTCAAGCATGAAGATTGTGTCAACAGCCTTACTTTGCGGATTGGTATTGCTCACCGCCGCATGCACAAAAGAACAGCAGAATAAAATCAGCCGGTCGGTACAAAACTGGACCGGCACCAACGGCGTGCTGGAATTCTACGCCGGCGACAAACTGGTCCGTCGGTTTATCGGTATCGACAAGATCACCACCGCGATGGGCACCGATGACAATAAGCCGCGCACCTATCGATTCGGCTATGGCGTACTGGATGAAAACCAGAACTTCATCGCCGATCCGGGCGAGAAAAAAGTGTATTTCGAGATCAGTGATTTAGGTTCCAATTACATTTTCTTCGAGAACCCGCGCTAACCGGCTTCCTGGCGCGGGCAGTGTTCCCGAAAACACGCTAGGCTGGTCGACATTGTTCAAGGAGATCACCATGAAACGCCTTACTCTGCCCCTGCTGGCAGCACTGCTTGTCCTGCTGGCCGGTTGCGCCAGCACCGTGCGCAGCAATGTCACCGTGTTCAGTGACTGGCCAGCCGCCCTGCCCGACCAGACCTATGTGTTCGAGCGCTCCGAAGTCCAGAACAAGGACCTCGAATACCTGAACTACGAAAACCTGGTGCGCAACGAAGTGCGCCGGCTCGGCCTGACCGAAGCCGAAACCGGCAAGTCGCCCACGCTGAAAATCATCCTGTCGTACAACGTCAATATGGTTGACGTGCGCACCGTGCAACCGGTCTACGCCGATCCGTTCTTTTATGGTGGCGGCTTCTACGGTGGCGGGTTCTATTCGCGCCGTCACTTCGGATTTGGCTACGATCCGTTTTTCCGCGGGCCGCCCATCGTTGACTATCAGGAAAGCGTCTATCAAATTTACAAGCGTCAGTTGCATGTGATGATCAGTCGCCATGCCGATGGCAAGAGTCTGTATGACGTACGCGTCAACAGTCAGGGTGAAAACCCGGCGCTGACCGTCGTCATGCCTTACATGGTGCGAAGTGCATTTGCCGAATTTCCGGGAAAGAATGGCACGGCACGCACCATCGACCTGAAGATCGCAGACTGAATATCACCGCCTGAAACGCCGCATGCTCACCCCTGCCCGAGCGCCGCATGCAGCGCGCGGGTGATCGCCGACTCGTGCGGCAAGACGTGTGCACCCTGCTCACGCAAGGCCAGCGCAAATTCATCGGCAGTGAACACAAACGACTCTTCGCTATGCCGATTGCTGAAAACAAAGCGTGTGCGCAACGGACTGATCCAGGCCAGCCGAAACGCGCCTGACCGGTCGTTGCCACCGACAAACTCAACCCAGCTGCCCGGCTCGATACTGTCGACATCGTGTACGAACCGGTCGATCAACGGTTCGTGCATCGCACGCACCCGCTTGCTGAGCCGATGCTCACTGGCTTTTTGCGCGACATTAACGGCCAGCTCGATCCGGTGACGCGGTGAGCGCTCGGTCGACAAGCGTACGAGCGCGACATGACGCTCCGCCAGATCACAAAAAAAAGCGCGCCGGGCCACCTCATCCCATTTGATTACGTCGAGCCACGCATTGATCCGCGTCAGCAAGGCAGGCAATTGGCTGACCAGCTTTGTCCGTTCTTGTGCACTGACCTTCGGAGCGACGCTCCAGATCAGCTCATCCATCGCCTGCAACGCTTGCGCAAGCGCCTCCGGCTTGTGCGCAACAGCGCTGTGAGCCAGTGTCAGAATCCGCGCCCACTGGGTTTCGAGGAAGACTTCGACGAAACCCGCCACCTCACCACTTTCGATACGACGGGCGACATCGGCGTCGGCAAGCTCGTGGGCCTGCTGCATTTTTTCCTGCTGCAGTGCTTCATCGATGAGCGGCTGAAGCCGGTTGCTTTCGGTGTCGTATTCGCCGAGCAGATAGGCATCGAGGTCGGCGACGGCGGTCTCGGTCATGCCGCTGCACGGGTCAAAATCAAGCTGCAGTCTGTCGACGATCGCTTCGATAAGCCGGTACAGCGGATCGTCAACATGCGCACCCTGCCGCAAGCCGCGCCCGGAGACGACCAGCTGTTCGAGCAAGCGGCGCAACGGACAGGCGTGACTGAAAAAAAATTCCCTGTCGACCAGCGCGGTTCCGAGCAGCGGTATACGCAGACGTTCAAGCAGATGCCTGACATGCGCCGGGATCATGGGATCGACCAGGAGCACGTCCCACATCCGCGCCAGCAAGGCGATCGTGCTCTGCTCTGCAGGCGTCAGCGAACCCGATGGCGCGTCGCAAACAGGCGCATTGAAATCAGAGGTCGCAACTGGTTTGTCAGCGACCTTGTCGAACCAGTCTTCCAGCTTGTACCGCAACACCGCATCGGCAACAACGGGAAGAGCCCGCCCTGAGAACGGCCGGACTGAACCGTTGTCGCGCTCCGTAGCGCGCAGGTCGGGCACGAGGTCGGGCACAATACCGCGCGCAATCAGCGCGCCATTCAACGCACTGAGCAGCGGAGCGAAATCGACGAACGCCCTCGCGTGTAACAAGCGCAGCACCAGCAAATGCGACTGTCCCGAACGATCAAAGCGACACCAGGCGGCATGCACGGCGCGCAAAAAGACGGCCGGTCGAAACGGATTGAGGGCAATGCTGATGGCTTCGCGATGCAGCAAGCGGCCCAGCCGGATATTGAGTGCCACTAACGCCGCCGCATTATCGAGTTCGATATCCCGTGCAAAATTGCCGATCAGAACCCGGCCTTCGATGTCATCCGGACTGATCAGGGCCCGGTCGAACGGCCTCTGCGCGGTCTTCGACGACGGGGTCATTTCGAGAAAGGCGATCTCGCTGAGCAACGCATGACCAAGACTGCCCAGCACGCTACGCTGCAACTGGCTGGCGTTTTTGGTCAGGTGATTCCAGGCATTGAAACTGAGGACGGCGTCATCCGGCAGCACGCGCTGATCCGACAAGCGAAACATGGCGTCGGCCAGCCGCCCGAGGACGCCGTCCATCTGGATGGCGACTTCGGCGATGGCAACCGGCACCAGACTTTCGACGACCCGGATACGGCTCGCCGCAAGGTTCGACGAAGAAAAATTGCGCCCGTCGGAGGCGTGGCTGGCCGGATTGTCGGGCATGGCGCAACACTTTCTTGTTGACGTGGCGTGGAAACCCACAAACGCAAAAACTCTTGGGCAGGATGCTTCCTGCCTGAGGAATTCTAGGCAATGTCAACCATCTGGTTACTGCGATTGCGCAACAAGTGCGTCATGGGACGACCAGCGCACAACATAAAACGGCCATTTGCACTACGCGGACACGATGCCGTGTCCGCGTGATCAGCGATCAGCGATCAGGAAAAGTAGGCCTGCGAACCGAAGGTAATTCCCACGATCATCATGACAGCGATGACCAGCACGATCAGTAACCGCCCGAACTTGGGCGAGCCGTCGGAACCATCCGGTTGCTGTTCATCGGGATGGTCCATCGGGTTGGGCAGCGGATCTTTCGGGGTGGTGGCGCTCATGCTGTCCTCATGGAATCAGAATGGTGGAGCCGGTCGTCTTGCGCGCTTCCAGGTCGCGATGGGCACTGGCCGCCTCGGCCAGCGGATAGCGCTGGTTGATCTCGATGGTGACCTTGCCGCTCTCGACCATGCCAAACAATTCGTTGGCCATTGCTTCGAGGTCTTCGCGCTTGGCTGCATGCGAAAACAAGGTCGGACGCGTGATGAACAGCGAACCGCGCGAGACCAGTTCATTGAGCGTGAACGGTGGCACCGGACCGGAAGCACTGCCGTAGCTGACCATCAGGCCCAGTGGCGACAGGCAGTCGAGCGACTGGGTGAAGGTATCGGCACCGATCGAATCGTAGACCACTGGCACGCCGGCACCGTTGGTCAGTTCCTTGACGCGTTCGACAAAATTTTCGGTGTTGTAGTTGATGACGTGGGTACAGCCGTGGGCTTTGGCCAGCGCGCCTTTTTCATCCGAGCCGACCGTGCCGATCATCGTCACGCCAAGTGCTTTGGCCCATTGGCAGGCGATCAATCCGACCCCGCCGGCAGCCGCATGGAACAGGATGGTTTCGCCACCGCGCAGCGGGAAGGTACGACGGAACAGGTATTGCACCGTCATGCCCTGCAACATCATCGCGGCAGCGGTATCGAGGCCGATGGCATCCGGCACACGGACCAGGATGGACGCCGGCATCACGCGCACATCGGCGTAGGCACCGGTTGGTCGGCCGGCATAGGCGACCCGGTCACCGACTTTCAGGTGGGTCACGCCAGCGCCGATGGCTTCGATCACGCCGCCGCCTTCCATGCCGATACCGGCTGGCAGCGGCTGCGGATACAGGCCGGTGCGAAAGTACACATCAATGAAGTTCAGGCCACAGGCTTCCTGGCGTACACGGGCTTCGCCCGGACCCGGATCGCCGACTTCGACGTCGACGTATTCCAGCACTTCCGGTCCGCCGGTCTTGAAAATGCGAATTGCTTTTGCCATGCTGATGCTCCTGATTGTTTTTATGTAGGTAAGGGATTGAAACTGGACGCCCGTTACCGTATCACGCTTTTTTACGTGACAACAGATAGATACCGGCCAGCACCAGTCCGGTACCGGCGAGCTGGAAACCGGTGATCGGCTCATCAAGAATCATCGCCCCCAGAAACAGCGTTGATACCGGACCGACCATGCCGGCCTGCGAGGCCGTTCCGGCACCGATGCGCGATACGGCGAACATCGTCATCAGCACCGGCAGCACCGTACAGAAAAATGCATTGAACAGCGACAGCCAGTAGACCTCCACCGGCTGCACCAGCATGCCAACCGGACGCAGCAGGAAAAACTGGCCGATGCAGGCCGCGCTTGAGACGCACATCGCATACGACACCAGTCGCAACACGCCGACCCGCCGCACCATCTCGCCTGAACTCAGCAAATACAGCGAGTACGACACCGCCGCACCCAGCACCAGCGACGCGCCCAGCAGTACGTTGGCACCGCCGGTGCGGGCATCGTGGACAAACACCAGCAGCATGCCGACATACGAGATCAGCAGTGCGCCCCATTCGAGCGGGGTGATTTTTTTCTTCAAGAACAGTGCTGAAATCAGCAGCACGAAGGACGGTGTCAGAAACAGGATCAGCCGTTCCAGGCCGGCGCTGATGTATTGCAGGCCAAGGAAATCAAGAAAGCTCGACAGGTAATAGCCCAGCAAGCCAAGGACCACGATGCGCCCGCGCTCGGCGTTCGACAGCGACGGCTCGGTGCGCATTTTCCAGAACGCGATGACCAGAAAAAACGGCAGCGAGAACAGCATCCGGAAAGCGATCAGCGTGACCGCATCGACGTCGTAGCGATAAATCAGCTTGGCCACGATGGCCTTGGTCGAGAACAGGATGGCACCGACCACGGCGATGGCCAGGCCGATCAGGAAGGTTTTACGGGCAGTCGATTCCGGCGAGGTGATCATCTACGGCTCGATCAGATGACCGAGCTTGGCGGCCTTCGTATCGAGGTAGCGGGTGTTAAAAGCCGTGCGTTCGACCAGCAGCGCAATGCGTTCGGTCACGGTGATACCGAGTACCGTCAGCGCATTGATCTTGCGCGGATTGTTGGTCATCAGGCGCAGCGACGTGATGCCGAGATGCGCGAGCATCGGCACGACCAGGCTGTAATTGCGCTGGTCCGGCAGGAAACCCAGCGCCTGGTTCGCTTCGACGGTATCGGCACCGCCGTCCTGCAGATGATAGGCACGCAGCTTGTTGACCAGGCCGATACCGCGCCCTTCCTGTCGCAGATACAGCAGCACGCCGCGGCCTTCTTCGGCGATTTTTTTCAGCGCTGCTTCGAGCTGGGCACCGCAATCGCAACGCTGGCTGAACAGCGCGTCGCCGGTCAGGCATTCCGAATGCATGCGGGCCAGCACCGGGACGCCGTCGCTCACCTCGCCTAGCGTCATCGCCAGATGTTCCTTGCCGGTGGCGGCTTCGGTGAAGGCATGCAGGCGAAAGGTCGCCCACGGTGTGGGCAAGTCGCAGGTGGTGGCGTATTCCAGCACGGCTTGCGGCAAGGCGCTGGTGGACTGGTCGAACTGATTTTGCGACATGGCACTTCTCACGGGAGGGCAACTTCAATCAAAAAGCAAAGGTATCCGGCAGCCGTTTCGGGTCGCACCGGATACTTAACAACCCGCAAGGATATCAGGCCAGCGCAAGATTGTTGCAGCCAGCCTCAGTGAACCTCTTGAAACTGTTCGTGATCGAAGCGCAAATCGATGGCGCTGCCGGCTGCCAGCACGCTGGCCGGGTTGCGATTGAGGGTATCGACCATCAGTGCGCAACCGTGCGCAGTGACGTGATAACGGATCACGTTGCCGAGCAACTGGTGGTGCCGCACGATGGCCGGGCAGCCACCTTCGCCGGCGGCCTCCAGCACAATCGATTCCGGCCGGATCGCCAGATGCCCATCGATCTGCAAGCCCAGCACGGCCTGGGCCTGCGCGACGTCAAGCAGGTTGACGTTGCCGATGAAGCGCGCGACGAAGGCTGTTGCCGGTCGCGCATAAATGGTGTCGGCCGCGCCCTGCTGGATGATGCGTCCGCCATCCATGACGACGATGCGGTCCGACAGGATCAGCGCCTCTTCTTGGTCATGCGTGACAAACACCGTGGTCAGTTTCAGTTGCTGCTGGATGCGGCGGATTTCTTCCTGCAGCATCTTGCGGATGCGCGCGTCGAGTGCCGACAACGGCTCATCGAGCAGCAAAATACGCGGGCGCACGACGAGCGCACGAGCAAGTGCCACACGCTGGCGCTGACCGCCGGATAACTGATGCACCAGCTTGTGTTCGTGGCCACCGAGTTCGACCAGCGCGATGATGGCCTCAACCCGCTCGGCGATCTGCTCAACGGGCAGGCGCTGCATTTTCAGGCCGAAAGCGATATTGCCCAGCACCGTCAGATTCGGGAACAGCGCATAGCTCTGGAACACCATGCCGATGCCGCGCCGCTGCGGTGCGACCGCCGTGAT